>JAAUQL010000202.1 GCA_012033595.1 Cyclobacteriaceae bacterium
TGTCCTTAATGCAATTAACAGCAGTCGCCTTTCTACCCATTCAGGCGCCGATGGGAAAAAAGCGCAGCTTTGATACAGGTTGTTTCGGATGTAACAGAGTTGTGCAACAGCAGAGAGAATTTTGTTTGTCCCTTCGCGAGAAGAAAATCGGTTGAGAATGATGCCTACTGGCTTCGCGCCTCGGTGGAGTAATTTTGTATTTTCTCAGGATGCAGTTGCTTTTCCGCTAGCGGGGATAAAGAGGGAAAGTAAGGATGTTTATTTTGGCATCGATGTTTGCTTGTCTGCCGATAAAACACTAGATTTGCCATAGCACAACAATGCATAACCGACAAGCCTCCCGAAGGTCGGCCTGCGGTTATGCTAACCGATGGTAGTATCCAAATGGCCAAGGAGCAACTCATGCTTCTACTTGGCGTACGGGCCGATCCGCCAGGATCGTCATCTTGCCGCAACGTGCCTCTTACCCTGGCCGACACCGTAATCCTGGGAATGGAAGTACAGTCCTCCTGGACGGGTGACGAGGTAGCCGCTTTCATTCAACGTAGTCTGACGGCCCGACCTGGGCTGAGGGTGCATCACTTTGTGAATGATCAAGGAACCAACATTCAAGCCGCTCTACGTAAACTCGGTTTACCGTGGGTCAACGATATCACTCACATAATGATGAACGCGGTCAGAGCTATCTTTGAACCGGATCATGAGTTGAGTGACCTCTGCCGTAGTATCGGAGGGTTGCGTCAACAACTTAACCTGACCGACTGGGCGGGTTTGCTACCACCGACACTGCGGGACAAAGATCGTTTTCTACGCTTGTTTACCCTCGTGGCCTGGTTTACCCGTATGGATGGCTACTGGAACCAACTACCGAATCAGCTGCGAGAAAAAATAGCTTTTTACCGGCGTAACCGTTGGCTTATCCTACGGTTACAGCAAGTACACGATCTGGTTCGCATCACGGGGCGATTACTAAGAAGGTCGGGGCTGAGCGATCAAAGCCACGCCTGCTGGAAAGAACAAGTAGCCCACTACTTCACTTCTCAACGCGTAGTCACCCGACAGGCAAAGCAGTTCGTAGCCGGAATAGAGAAATACTTTATGGCTCATCAGCTACAGTACATGGGTTCGGTGACCGGTTTACTTTGCTGCACGGAAGTCCTGGAGAGTACATTCGGTAAGTACAAGAACAAAGGCGGAATGCGCGCCATCAGTTCTGACGTACTGGCCATTGCGCTCTACCAACAGAAAATATCGGTACTAAGTGTACGCCAGGCAATGGAAGCGGTAAGCATGGAAGAACTCAACGAATGGAGAATTAAGCACGTTTGTCACAACAAATACGGACTGCGAAAACAGCTCGATCAGGAGCTGAAAGCTCCTGGATAGAGGGGTATTATTTTGCACACCCTACATTTTGATTATATGATTCCAACACCATCTTTAAACAAGTTGGACCACAATCCATTTCATCAAGTTGTCTAATAAATTTCATTCTATACAATTATTATTGTAGAAGCTTTTTTTTGCCGAAAGATTAAAGCCTTCAGGCCAGTGTTGTTTAAAAGAGTTAAGACATTTACAAGCTTCCATATCATTTTTCATCTCTATATGCAATTCAGCAATACGTGAATAGTAGGATCCAATTAATTTCTTGTTTTGCGTAGAATCATTCTTAGCATCAGTCAACATCTGATTTAAACCAATTAATCCAAGCTTAAGGTAATTGCTGTATAATTCAGATTGAGGGATTTTATCTTTCAATCTGAATCCTTCTTTAATAATTTCGCTGACTAACCCATCTTTACATTCAGAGCACCCAAAGTCTTGCTTGATAATATGCTCAAATACATCAACACCTATAATCGAATCAATAACATGATTCATTCTAACCAATCCAGTTATTGCATTCATCTCACTAATCAAGATTTTATCCAAAAAATCATTATACTTGAATTGGTTATCTATATATATGGCTTGCAATTTTTCGTTCAACAGTTTAGTATTCAAAGAGTCTTTCCAATAGTTCGTTGATAAATACAATTGCCTATCGACCTTGTATAAGTTAGTAACTATATTGAGAGCCCACTGATTGAAGTAAGGATCATTCAATTTTGAAAATATTCTCGATTGGTCTATATTTAATATGGGCGATATTGATATTATGGAATCCGTATATCTATGATTTTGAATACTATATGGTTGTAAAACGATCAAATTATTATGATACTTTTTTAACTTACCAAATGCATCAATATAGAAGTCATCATCAATATTATGAATATAAATCGGAATTGAATCCATTTTATCATTTAAGTACTTATAGCGAATCCCTAACAAAGGAGATTCCAAAAAAATCTTTCTATAATTTTCATTCAAATGAGCTAATAGGCAAGTGTCAATAAAAAACTTGGAAGTATCAGCATAGCTGTGTAAATTATTGGGTTGAAATAAAAACTGTTGATATATATTTGTAAACTTCACATTGCCAAGCACATCAAAATCTTGGTTATTATTCATGGCTTTTTCATACAATAAAAACTTAGTTCGAAGCGAATCTTTATCAAAACTAAGTGCGATTTCACCTTCTATAATACTGGGAATTCCAGACTCATCAAACCTAAAATTTAAAACCAATTGCTCAAATAAAATGCTACTGCCATCAGCAACTCGAAAAAAAGGAAGGTTGGCATTGCTATTTATTATGTATGATGAATTGATAATCTTTTCCTTTGATAAATCCACTGTTATTAGACATGTCTGGTCCTGCGACTCTAGCCTAAGTTTTATTTCGTTGCTATAGCATGATTCGCATGCCATCAAGTTTATAGTAAGTTGTCTCCTGTTTAGTTTTCTTGCTGTGAGCAATGAAAAGTTACCAGAAGAATGAAAAGGATGGAGATATTTTAATAGTAGCTGCTCAATATCAAGACTTAAAAATGGGGCTTCACTTGTAAATTCGAAGCTTCCATAGTTTAGCCACTTATCCGAGAAACAACAATCGTTCCCTACTGCATAGCTTACTGATATATTCGAGTTAATTCTTTCAACTATTTTGTCATTTTTAATATTCCTTAAAAGATAGTTATATGTAGTGAGACTTTTATAACCATTTTTTTTGTATTTATTGAGTATTCCATTTAGGAGCTTGTAAAAATTAGTTTTATCTTTGTTTGCTACTACTGCTATTTCTTCTAGGCTAAAAGATTGGGGGCTTAAATATATGGTATCAAGATTTTCAAGTTGGTTACAATTAATTACTACTTCTATATAGTTCAAATGCGTTACTTTAAAACTTTTACCCAGGCAAGAAGGAAAATAAACTACACCTGTACTGTCACTCATAGTATTATAGCTATCTGAGTAGACAAATGCAAAATTTATGGGACTCATTGTTTCATTATCAAGTAATACTATTTTATTTTGTGCGAAAGAACGCAAAGGAATACCTATTGCAACAATAATGAAAGTTGATATAATATTAAATTTTTGGTTCATATTCACATTTTTCCTTAATGAAAAAAAC
>JAAUQL010000106.1 GCA_012033595.1 Cyclobacteriaceae bacterium
TCATGAATCTTAAAACATAAATTTAAGGTATTGGATAAAAAATACCACAAAAAATCAATTGTTTTTGCAGTACATTTTACATAGGTTTTGGCAAAATTTGATGTTCGTCATCACACTAGGCGCCTGTAGAACGTCCACTGCTTTCCGCCTTGTGCCAGCGCTGCTCTTCCCCATAGGTTTTGACTTAGCTAGCCAATTCGTCCTGAAAAAGAGTTAACTGTCTGCACATAAAGACCTTGGGAGAAAGGAGGCTTTATTTTTTTCATATAAAAAATATATCCAAACTCCGGTAATCATTGGGTCATTTTAATAAAAAATGGAAGAGCTGGCGATGAGTCAAAATTTCTATAGATTCTCAAGGTATATTTTGGTAAATTTTGACTGGTTAAACTTTCCATTCACCTTCATATATCAAAAAATGAAAAAGACCATTCGATTTACGCTCAACGCACAGGAGGTCGCACATGAAATTGACCCTGAGCGATCTTTGCTGTGGCTGCTGCGCATAGACCACGGGCTCACTGGTACCAAATATGGCTGTGGTATGGGGCATTGTGGCACCTGCACCGTATTGATTGACGACAAGCCTGTTCGATCTTGCCAGGTAACGGCAGAATTTGCAGAAGGCAAAGAGGTGGTGACCATCGAAGGCCTGAGTAATACAGAAAAGTTGCATCCTGTCCAGCAGGCATTTGTACAACATGATGCCCTGCAATGCGGCTATTGTACTCCAGGCATGATAATGACGGCTACAGGGTTTTTATTGAAAAATCCAGCGCCATCCAGGGAGCAAATCATCGAGGGCATGGACGAAAATTTTTGTCGATGCGGTGCCTACACCCGCATCATCGATGCGATAGAAGAGGCGGCCTTAAGCATGAAAGGAGGGGTGTTACATGAAAAATAATACTATAGATACCACCGGACTGTTGGAGCGTAGCGTCCCCCGAGGAATGGGGCGGAGGTCTTTTTTGAAGCGGTTTAGTGGTGGTGTGGTCATCGCTGTTTCCCTATTGGATTTTGAAGCGCTCGAAGCTGCCGTTCTTCAGGATTATCCGGCAGACCTGAATGCCTACCTCAGCATTGGCAAGGATGGTCGTGTAGCGTGCTACACCGGCAAAATAGAGATGGGGCAGGGGGTTATTACTTCCTTGGCACAGATGATCGCCGAAGAATTGGACGTCTCGCTACACGTGGTGGACATGGTCATGGGCGATACAGATCTTTGTCCGTATGACCGTGGCACCTGGGGCTCGCAGACCACGCGTATTTTTGGACCGGCGCTCCGGGCTGCTGCCGCCGAAGCACGTGCTATCCTTTTGCAGCTGGCTGCCGCGCAATTGAAGGTGCCGCTTGAAAATCTGGTAGTAACGGACGGTACGGTATTCCACAGATCAGGCAGGCAGCAAAGCATCACCTATGGCCAATTGACCGAAGGCAATAAAATAGTGAAGACCTTGTCGGAAAAACCAAAACTTAAGTCACCGTCAGAATTTAAGATAATCGGAAAACCGGTGCTCCACATGGATGCAATGGCCAAAGTGACCGGTGCAGCGCTGTATGCTGGTGATGTTCGTTTGCCGGGTATGCGCTATGCCAAAATCCTCAGACCTCCTTCGCATGATGCCAGGATGGTGAAATTGGACGTTTCGGCAGTGGAAAATGAAAAGGATATCATGCTGATTCAAGATAATGGTCTCGTAGCGGTGCTGCATGAAGATTATGAAATGGCGGAGAAATACCTCGATAAGATCAAAGTCGAATATGATATTCCTGAAACCGGTCTCAATGAAAATACCATCTTTGACCACCTGATCAATGTAGCACCTCAGGCAACTATGCTTGGGGAAAGCGGAAGTGTGCAATTTGATGAAAATAAGGGAGAGGAGATTATTGAATCGACCTTTCTCGATGGATATGTGGCACATGCGCCCATGGAGCCGCACACTGCCTTGGCGGTAATGGAAAATGGCCGGATGAAAATATGGGCCTCTACCCAAAACCCCTTCGGGTTGAGGGGCATCATTGCCACAGAACTAAACATGAAAGAAGAACAGGTTCAGATCATGCAGATATTTCTTGGGGGCGGCTTTGGAGGCAAATCCAGCAATGGTCAGGCGGTAGAAGCTGCCCGCCTGGCCAAAGCCAGTGCCATGCCCGTGATGGTAGCCTGGACACGACGGGAAGAGTTTTTTACGATACCTTCAGACCTGCCGCCGTGGTGAAGATAAAATCTGCCTGTTCCAAAGCAGGAAAGATAAGCCAATGGGACTACGGGGTATATTTTGCCGGACAACGGGGCGCGAAGCATTTCTACAATATCCCCAATGACAAAACTGTGGCCTACAACACCGGATGGAATGCAGGCAAAGGGGTACATCCTTTTGCTACAGGAGCATGGCGCGCACCAAGCAACAATACCAATACCTTTGCCCGGGAGTCGCAAATCAATATGATGGCAGACAAAATCGGCATGGATCCGGTGGAGTTTAGATTCAAAAACCTGAGCGACGAACGCATGATCAGAACCCTGAAAACTGCCGTAGAAAAATTTGGATGGAAAGCCCACAATTCACCCAGCAGCAGAGGATGGGGGGTGGCTTGCGGCTTCGATGCCGGCTCGTATGTGGCCATGATGGCGCAAGTAAAAGTAAACAAATCTTCCGGACGCGTACAGGTGGAACGGGTGGTGGTAGCCCAGGATATGGGTCTGGTCATCAATCCGCAGGGAGCCACCATACAGGTAGAAGGCTGTGTAACTATGGGTCTGGGATATGCCCTCACTGAAGATATCCGTTTTACAGGTGGCGAAATTCACAACCGCAATTTCGATAGTTATGAAATACCCCGGTTTTCATGGACTCCGAAAATAGAGGTTCATCTGCTGGACTTACCCAACGAACCGGCACAGGGCGGCGGCGAACCTGCCATAGTGTGCATGGGTGCGCTGATCGCCAATGCCATTTATGATGCCATTGGCGTTAGACTGTTCCAAATGCCTATGAATCCCCAGCGGATACTTGCTGGCCTACAAGCTTTAGATTGAAGACCGGGGATGTCTTTGTGTGCGAAAGTATATGAAATAGCAGATGAGCTAACGTTTATGTTTTACAAAGCAAACAATCATCAGTTAGATACAATCAAATCGTGTTTTAGATGTACCAACTGATGTTCTTGAGGTGTCGGGCTATGGATTATTTTCATTAAAAATAGTTTGAACGGAGCACGATGTTTTACATATATTTGGCGCAAAAATCAATTCGGGGTGTAGCGCAGCCCGGTAGCGCGCTTCGTTCGGGACGAAGAGGTCGTGGGTTCGAATCCCGCTACCCCGACAGATTGAAGATCAATCAACATCAAAACCTTCTAAATTTCATATTTAGGGGGTTTTTGTTTTTATAGTCCCTCCAAAATATACAATAAATAGCAATGTCGTGGTGAGTTATCCGGTGAATCTTTCCTCCCCCTCAGCGATATCCGCAGGAAACGCTGAGGAAAAAATAATAGCACCACGCGATACATACGCGAAGCCAGTGGCAAGGTGATGGCGATGTACAAAGAGGAGGCGCTAAAGAGCCAGCTGAATTACGGCAGCAGCAGGTTAGGAATGTACAAGGGAGGCAACAAAGTTGGTGAGCGTAACCTCGACAACAAGTATATGAATTGTCGAATCATCTGGGTATGTACTGGCATTGGTGACAGACAACATCAATATGGAGGATGATCTTACTACTAAAGTTTCTGCATCAGACTACTATCCAGGCAGGCTTCTCTATCTGGTCTTAGCGTCTCGCTGAGTCCATTTTGTTGTTTAGCGGCTTTGATAAGTGATTCCAGTGTATAGAAGATGTAGGCTTAGTCTTCAGGAGCTAGCTTCTCAATTTCTTCTAATCCGTACATCGTTTTTATGTCAAGTACATTGAGGTCACCATCCCCGACCAGATAATCGATCGATAATCCGAGTGCATCGGCGAGCCTTTTTGCCGTGTCTATTGAAGGCTTCATCTCGTCGCGTTCGTACTTACCTACAATTTCTCAATTGTGTTATGACCTGGATGATTTGCAGGAAGAAATTGCCAGGTTCCATCCGATTGGTTGCGCAATTATAAAATATCATCCTTTTGGGAAAATTAAATTATTATATGAAATCGTTAACTTTAAAGTGTCAAAAATGATAACAATGAACTTAGCAGTTAAAAAGATCGAATTAATCAACTGGCTGACCAAACAAGATGAAGCCATGATCAATAAAATAGATAACCTTCGTAAATCTTCCATAGAAAAAGTTTATTCATCAAGAATGAGTGACAGCCTGGGGTCTAAGTTAAAGCGTTCGGAGTCTGATATTAAAGCCGGTAGAATGCATAGCCAGGACGAAGTAGAATCCTACTTCAACAGTAAGTTTGGTCAATGAAGAAAGTGCAGGTTATTTGGACGGACGAATCAATAAACGATTTGGAAGTCATCTATGATTTTGTTGCTGAGCAATCTTCTAAATCGGCAAAAAAAGTCATTCAATAAATTTTATCAAGAACTCGCCAGTTAGAGGCATTTCCACAATCAGGATCGCCACAAGACACTGACATAAAGGTCAAATGAGAATATCGCTATTTGGTAGAAGGGAATTTCAAAATTATCTATAGCCTGGATGAAAAGTTATTGTAAGTTGAAGCTATAGTTGACACGAGACAAAACCCTGCAAAGCTGAAATAACCCAAACGCACACTCAACCCACAAACCAGTCGCACAGGCCATACATCCTTCGGCATGCATCCTGGAAAAGCGGTATTCCTCATCAGTCTTCGATGCTAAAGATCGCACCAGATTAGCGCAGCACATTTTTTAAATTGTTTTGTTTTTTTAGGTTAAAAAAATAAGAATTTTGAGACCTGGACAGAGCCGTAGATGCGGTATATCCAAACACTGGTGAAAAGAGGCAGAAACTTAATGAAGAATTGAAAATTGATCCGACTGCAATAAAGGGCGTGAAATACGTAAAGAAAGAGAAAGTTGCCATTTGGCGAATCTTTTACAGGCTCGTGAAAACACTTAAACTTTTGAATATCCCAGATACGCACCACCGCCCAGCACCAAAACAATTTTGTCATAACAAGATATTAGTACATTATTAATTAATAGTTATAGAATTTAAGTAGGTTTTAATTTTCCATGAAGTTTGATCTGAGGGTAGTTTTTCGATGCTTTTAAATACTACATTTATTTGCGGCACAAAAATTAGTAATAACCAACCCATGAAAAAGATTATACTTCATTTTAATTTTCGAAGTCAAATTGGTTTAGCAGTATTCCTAAACTCCTTTTTAATTTCGCTCATAGCCATCAGCCAACCAGTGGTTGAGTATACAAAAATCACAAATTTTCAATTAGGAGAGCAACCGTCTACAAAGTCATTTTGGGGTGCTTTTTATGACAAAGCTGTGAGTTACGATAAGGAGTCTGGCCGGTTTCGGATAGCTACACCTTATAAAACATCCACTTTTTCCTTATACGGCAATGAAGAATCCACCGTATTACTAGATTCAAGTGGTATCTTTATGAATGTGGCAGGTGTTGTGCAGACGGCAGACGGTGGATTTTTAATAGGCGCTACTGCTAACGCGTCAACCTGGAATCCTTCTGACCTCAATGACCAAAACTATGGTGATTGGTACCTGACCAAAATCGATTCCTCTGGCAATAGGATGTGGGAGAATTATTTCGGCGGTACAAAAAAGGATTTGTTGGCAGATATTACAGTAAATGATGTCGGAGAAATACTATTGGCAGGCAGTTCGCGATCTAATGTTAATTCGGCTGGCTTCAAATCTTCTGATAATATAGGAGGAAGTCAGGACGGTTGGATCGTGAAATTGGACGCTACAGGGCAATATATTTGGGACAGAACAATAGGGAGTTCAACATTAGAGGAAATAAAAAAGATAGTTGTTAACTCTAACGGGGATATCATTATTGGAGGATCAAAGGCCCCCAGTACCGATGGGCCTTACGATTACTGGATTGCAAAGTTAGATGCTCTAGGGAACATTTCGAAAGAGAAAACATTTACCCAAGGTCGGCTAGCGGATTTAATTATAACTGCAGACGGGGGTTATGTGTTAGGCGGAACTTCCAATATCAGAAATACTGTGGATAAAACTGAAACAAGGTTTGGCCTCAGCGACTATTGGATAGTCAGACTCAATGAGTCTATGAATAAGGTATGGAATAAGACTTTGGGAGGCTATCGTGAAGATGAGCTAACAAAACTTTTACAGACTTCAGATGGCGAGTTTGTGGTCGGTGGTTACTCGCAATCCAGTGAAGGTGGCAATGTGAGCGACTTCCACGGCACTCGTTCTCCCCGTTTTTGGATTGTTAAGTTAAACGCTTTCGGGAAAGTGAAATGGGATAAGTCAGGAGAAGGTGGCTGGTTGATCGACCTATTTGAAACGAAGGATAAGAAGCTTATTCTTGGAGGGATTGTCCATAGTGAAAATGAAACCTACTACGGATTGACAGAGTTGAGTAGCTATGAGTCCAACTGCTATGTGATCAGCCCTGTTGATGGAGCAACCGGGATCAAGAATTATACCGATGTTCAAGCGCGCAAGTTGAGACGCGCCAAACAATATACCATTGAGCTAAGCACCGACTCCTCCTTTGCGACAATAGACAAAATCCAGACCGACAACCAGGTGAAAATGAAGTTTACAGGTCTGGCACCTTCAACTACCTACTTTGCTCGTGTAAAGACTGATTTCGTTCCTGGAGAATACGGAAAAGTAACAAAGTTCTCTACTGATTCAACAATCAATTTAGTGGCGTATTTAAACACTCCTGCTGATGGTGATTCGGGTATTTCCCGCGATACGAAACTTTTTTCACGGGAAGTTACCGGGGCTACTGACTACACAATTCAGTTAGGTGAAGATTCACTTTTTACAATAGTGGTTTACGATAGTACCAAGGCCGATCGAATGCGCCAGGTAAAAAACCTGAAGTTCAATACAACGTATTATTGCCAGGTGAAGACAGATATAAACACGCAGTTTGGACCCATAACCAAATTTACTACACGCACTGCCGAATCATTATACTATGTGAAGTCGCCGCTCTGTGGATCAACAATTGAGCCTGAGGACGCAGCAGTAGAATTGAACAAAGTGAGCGGGGCTACATGGTACTTAGTAGAGTTGAGTGAGGTACAGGACTTCGCTGAAATTACTGCCACGCAAAGCGGCAACGGAACTTCCTATTTTTTCGACCAACTGCGGGGAGGTAGCACCTACTACCTGAGATACAAAACTGACCTTTCTTCAAACTATAGCGACATTTGTACATTTGCCACGGTCTCTGATGAAATACCTTATATCCAATGGGATCAAACCATAGGGGGTTCTTATGATGATACTTTTAGCAACATTATACAAACTTCGGATGGTGGGTATATTTTAGGAGGATATTCTTATTCCAACAAGTCGGGGGACATGAGCGAAAACAGCAAAGGAGGTTATGATTATTGGTTGGTGAAATTGTTGCCTAATGGAGTGAAGGAATGGGACAAAACGATTGGAGGGTCAAGTAGTGACTATTTATACGGGCTGCAACAAACTACGGATGGTGGGTATATTTTAGGAGGATATTCTAATTCTGATATTTCAGGGGACAAGAGCCAAAACAGCCGAGGTGGCTGGGATTATTGGGTGGTGAAATTATCCCCCTCGGGTATGAAGGAATGGGACAAAACCTTTGGAGGTTCGAGTAATGACTATTTAAACTGGCTGCAACAAACTACGGATGGTGGGTATATTTTAGGAGGAAGATCAAATTCAAGCCAGTCTGGGAACAAGAGTGAAAACAGCAAAGGAGGTGACGATTATTGGGTGGTGAAATTGTCACCCTCTGGTATGAAGGAATGGGACAAAACCATTGGAGGGTCAAGAGCTGAAAGAATAAACGAGCTGCAACAAACTGCGGATGGCGGGTATATTTTAGGAGGATATTCTGAATCCAATATTTCAGGGGACAAGAGCGAAAACAGCAAAGGATATTATGATTATTGGGTGGTGAAATTGACCCCATCTGGCGTGAAGGAATGGGACAAAACCATTGGGGGTAATTATCTTGACTATTTGGAAGGCATTAAACAAACTACGGATGGTGGGTATATTTTAGGAGGATATTCTTATTCCAACAAGTCGGGGGACAAGAGCGAAAACAGCAAAGGAGGTTATGATTATTGGGTAGTGAAATTGTTGCCTAATGGAGCGAAAGAATGGGATAAAACTATTGGAGGGTCAAGTTATGACGTTTTATACGAGCTGCAACAAACTACGGATGGTGGGTATATTTTAGGAGGATCCTCAAATTCAAACCAGTCAGGGGACAAGAGCGAAAACTACAGGGGTAGTGATTTATATGTTTATAATGATTATTGGGTCGTGAAGCTATCACCAGAAAATTCCAGAGGTTCCTCAAATGCCCGTCAAGGTACGAATATATCTTTTAAGCCTACAGAGGAAAAGGAGACCCAATTAACTAATGTTCAATTCGATGCAGAGGTTTTTCCGAACCCGTTTACACAAGAACTCAATCTTCGTATATATCATCCTGAACACACTAAGGCTTTGGTCGTTATCCGTAGCACTACTGGCCAACAAGTTTTCAGTGAGGTGCTCAATACTAATACGAACCATTCTATTGCAACAGCACTAACTCCAGGCCTGTACTTCCTATCCGTACAAGTAGGTAATGAACTCCGGACTATGAAAGTGGTAAAGATGTAGCAATAGTAAATTTTTCAAATTATAAATTAATCAAATACGTGTACGGGCTGCCGTTGCGGCAGATCGACAAGTGGCGGAGGCTGGGTGTCAACATCCCCGCCTCCACGGCTTCGGACTGGATGATAAAGGGCTGGAAGCACCTGGTTCCACTTTGGTAATTGCTGAAGCTGCTGGTGGTTAACCAGAAATATTTACAGGACGATGAGTCGTCCAACAAGGTGTTGGACAAAGACCACATGCACGGCATCCACATCGGCTACATGTGGGTCTATCATGCCCCGGAGGACAAATTGGTGCTTTTTGACTTCCAAAAAGGGCGTATCCAAGGCGGCCCCAGAGAAATGCTACGTGAGTTTTCCGGCATACACACAGCACGGGCAGATAGAGATCGGCAACGACCTGGTGGAAAACGCCATCAGGCCATTAGTCATCAGAAGAAAGAATTACCTGTTTGCCGGATCACACCATGCCGCCGAAATGACCGCCGCCATGTATTCCTTCATGTCCACCTGCAAGAAGAACCTGGTAAATGAAATGGCATACCGCTGTGATGGACAGGATTCAGGATCACAAGCACATAGACCTCTACCAGCTCCTACCAAATATCTGGGAAAAATACAAACCTTAACCCCATAGGTTGGCCGGATGGATACATTTTAAGCTTACTTTCCGAAAATTCATTTTTATGCTAAAAGCAATATTCTTATCTATATCGTGGAGAGCAGTTGCCAAATAATGGAAATCAATTGATTTTCATTATTCTTTTTAACACATTGTACAATAAATGGGCATTTTTGAGAACTTTCCTATTCGATTTGACTCTTCAAAAGGCAATGGCTACAAATAATAAATTCTGTTGGCAAAAATTCAAAAATGGAGACCCATTGGCCTTTTTAACACTATATGATCAATACTTCCCTTTACTATTTCGATACTGTAGGCAAATCACGCCGGCTACCCAGCTAATAGAGGATACCATCCATGATTTATTTGTTTATTTGTGGGATCATAAGCAAAACATAAATGACATTAGCTCGGTGCGAGCTTATTTGATTTCAAGTGTGCGTAGGAGGCTTTTAAAAGAAATGAAAAATGAGTCTAAGGAATTGATTGTCAACGATACAGAAGCTACGGCATTTGAGTTTATGTTTGACTCGGATTTGGAATCTGGTTTGAGGCAAAAAATGCTTGAACTCAGCGAAAAACAAAGAGAAGTTTTATACCTAAAATTTTATAACAATCTTTCCTTTCAGGAAATTGCCGAAATTATGGACATAACAATCGATGCTGTTTATAAGATTGCGAAGCGATCCCTCCATAAACTTAAAAAGAAGCTAATTATTTCGGGGCTTGTAAAGGGCAGCCTGGTCGTAGGCATGTATGTAATCATCAGGCTGCTTTATTTTTAATATTCCCATCGTTATTTTGATATACTTGCATCATTTGACAGATTCTTTTGATAAGAACGTAAATATTATTTTTTTTCTGAAATAATTGTCCAGAAAATGAATGTCTTTGCTCTATAAGATCAGAACATTCGAATTATGGATTATCAGTATTATACAGAAGATGATTTTTTTCTGGATGAGAAATTCCAAGATTGGGTTTTTCGTCCCAATCCTACGCTGAATAATTTTTGGGAAACTTTTCTTCAGCAGTATCCTGAGAAACAAAAAGAGGTGTATGAAAGCAGGAAACGCCTCTATGCGATTCAATTTTACCATCATCTTTCTGATGGTGGTATGCACCAACGGATTCGTACTCGACTTCAGTTGAGAATAGGCACTACTGAAGATAGTTACGTAATCGAGAAAAAAAGCAAGTTTCGTCAATTTTATCCATACTGGGTCGCTGCCTCCATAGCTTTAGTCATTTTGTTTGGTGTTGGATTATGGCAAATTGGGTATAATACAACTCCAAAATATCAGACTGCCTATGGTGCTACACAGAATGTATGGCTTCCTGACAGTACATTAGTGGTTTTGAATGCTAATTCTTCTATTACTTTTCCCGATTACAATAATAACCCTTTGCGTGAAGTGTGGCTGGAAGGGGAAGCTTTTTTTGAAGTAACTGAAAATAAAGAGCGGCCCTTTATTGTACACGTAGACGAAATGGATATACGGGTAACAGGTACTTCATTCAATGTGGCTTTCCGTGAGGGAAGAACCCAAGTAGTACTAGCAAGTGGACAGGTAATACTGGAATCAGAAGCATTTGCAAAACCTTTCCAAATGAAGCCTGGCGATTTGGTGGCATTCGATAACACTTCAAGGCAAGTTGAACATAAAGAAGTGACCCCATATGAATATACAGCCTGGCGAGATCGAATTTACTTTTTTAAAGAAGCTGCTTTGGAAGATGTAGCTAAAGTGATTGAAACCTATTATGGCAAAAATGTACAATTAGACCCGGCCGTTTCAGGATTGAAATTTACCGCCAAGGTAACAATGCAGAAGGAAGCAGACGAGCTTTTAACACTTTTATCCGAAACCTTTGATTTAGAAATAATAACTAAACAAAATCAAATTATGATAAAAAAAGAAAAATAGTTTGTCCTGCGGGAGGAAGCTCGGCCAGGAGCTACCTCCATACAGGACATGCTACCATGTTTTACAACTAACACAAAATAATTATGACGAATCAATTACAATTTTGTTGCCATGCAATGCTATTAAGCATATTGTTAGCATGTCTACCCAGAGCACACGCTGCACAATCTTTCGTAGCTTTAGCCCATGATTTAAACACAGTGCATTCACTGAAGAATCAAAATGACCATCAACCTCAGCACCTTGTAAAGGTACTGGAACAACTTGAAAAAGCCTATCATATACGATTCGCTTTTCAGGCAGGGGATGTAGAAAACAAAAGGGTAAAAGCTGATCTTTCGCTATTAGAAAATACCGAGAAGAGTAATATCGAAGACGTACTTAAAACAGTACTAGATCCACTGGATTTGACATTTAAACGTTCTGAAGTGGATGATTACTACGTTATACGCAGAAAAGAAGTTAAGACGGGAGAACTAAAAGAATTACAATCAGTAATGATTGGAAGCTCAGCCCATATAACGGATAAAGATTTTCGGGAGTATTCATTTGAGGCCAAGGTCAAAGTAGAAAAGGCCATTACCGGCAAAGTCACTGATCTTGATAACGGAGAGGCTCTCGTGGGAGTAAATGTAGTTGTGAAAGGCACAACTATTGGTACGGTAACAGATATAGACGGAAATTATCGGCTCATTGCTCCGGATGATGCAGAAATGCTGGTCTTTTCTTCGGTAGGTTATTTGGCGGAAGAAGTAGCTATTGGTAATCAAACGGTTATCAACATTACTTTGTCGCCGGATATTCAATCTCTGAGCGAAGTGGTGGTGGTGGGGTATGGTACACAAGAAAAACGCGACCTGACTGGATCGGTATCCTCAGTAGAATCCAGTGATATTGAAAATGTGCCCTCTGCTAGTTTAGATAATTTATTACAAGGTAAAGCTGCTGGGGTACAGGTAGTACAAGGCACCGGAGCACCAGGAGGTGGGGTAAGTGTACGGATTAGGGGGAATGCCTCGGTGAGCCGAGGAAATAGCCCGCTATACGTGGTAGATGGAGTGCCTCTCACCAACACGGGCAACTTATCACAAACCAGTAACGAAGGTACTACCAACGCGCTGGCTGATATCAATCCCAATGATATTGAGTCTATTGAAGTACTGAAAGATGCCTCAGCTGCTTCAATCTATGGTGTACGGGGCGGCAATGGCGTAGTACTGATTACTACCAAACGTGGGCAAGCTGGAAAAGCTAAGTTCAATCTCAACTTCTACCAAGGCGTGCAGCAACTGAATAACGGCCTTGACTATATCGGAGCAAGGGATAACCGTACACTACGGCTGGAAGCCCTAAGAAATGCCGGAACCCTGGCACGTACAGAGCGTTATTTGGACTCGCTGAATATTTCTGGAAATCACGACGTAGATCATATTGCATTGGTCTTCAGGTCGGCTCCCATCACTAACTTTGACGCTTCGGTGCGCGGTGGAACTGAGAAGATCAAGTATGCGCTGACTGCAGGCTACTTTGATCAGGTGGGTATCATTCCCAACTCAGGATATCGGCGTTATTCAACACGGGTCAATGTGGATTATGATGCTAGCGATCGTGTCAGACTGGGCAGTAATTTGTCTTACACCCGCTCCCTTACTAAGCTTGGAGGGCAAGATGATGACGACCAAAATGTAGCATATGCCATAAACAACTTTTCTCCCTTTATTTCTCCCTACATAGATGGGAAGATACCTGATGAGAACTCTCATGCACTGAACTTTTTGTTATCTTCCACCAACAACGCTTACGGTAACCGCCTGGTGGCGAATGAGTACCTGGAAATCAAACTTTTAGAAGGACTTAAGTTCCGTACAAGTTTAGCCATTGATTACGCAGGAGTGCGGGAAGAAGAATTTTATCCCTCTAATCTTCGGATACGCAATATTCCGGAGCGTTCGGCAACCGAAGTTTGGGGCACTTCGCTTACCTGGATCAATGAGAACATCGTAAGCTATCAGCGGGACTTTCAGAACCATAACCTGGAAGCCCTGGCAGGATACAGTGTTCAGGAAACCCGCTCAGAGTTTATCAGCGCCAGCGTGAGCGGAGCTGCTACGGATGACATCATAACGCTTGGAGCCGGATCAGTTTTAGAAAGCACCAACTCTAACAAAACCGCCAACGGATTGCGTTCGGTGTACGGTAGGGTCAACTATAAGTTCAAAGACCGCTACCTACTAACGGTCACAGTCCGCTCGGATGCTTCCTCTCGCTTTGGTAGAGAAAACAGAACCGCGGTGTTCCCCTCTGCGGCCATAGGATGGAGGGTATCGGATGAGCCCTTTCTTAGTGGCATCAACGCGATTGATAATTTGAAATTGCGCTTTAGTTATGGGCAAATAGGGAACGAAAGCGGTATTGCTGATTATGCCTGGCAGGGGGCTTACTACACAGGACAAAACTACAACGGAGCTCCTGGGATTGCAGCTGGGGTTATCCCCAACCAACAATTGGGCTGGGAGACGCAGGTACAAGCTAATCTGGGCCTTGATTTAACTCTCTGGGAAGGCCGCATCAATTTTACTGCTGATGTGTACAATAAGC
Source organism: Cyclobacteriaceae bacterium (assembly GCA_012033595.1). Lineage (GTDB taxonomy): Bacteria > Bacteroidota > Bacteroidia > Cytophagales > Cyclobacteriaceae > JAAUQL01. Next base: position 13,937 of record JAAUQL010000106.1, read on the forward strand.
AAACCAATAATTTGCTTTTCAACGTAGAAATTCCTCAGGTTACAGGTTTTAGCAGCATCCTGAAGAACGTAGGGAAAGTAGAGAATCGGGGCATAGAACTTGGCTTAAATGCTAATATGCTGCAACCCCAGCAAGCGTTTGGTTGGAATCTGGGCTTCAATGTCGCTTTCTTGCAGAACAGGGTGTTAGAACTTCCTAGCGGTAACGACATCACTACATTCTATAATATTCTTCGCGAAGACGAACCCATTGGGGCCTTTTACCTTTACAACTACCAAGGGGTGTATGCTACCGATGAGGATGTGCCCGTGATTGACGGTGAGCGGTTAAGTGCTAATGGTACTGCGTTTAGGGCCGGTGACGCTATTTTTGAAGACCTTAACGATGATGGCGTCATTGATAACAATGACTTGAAAGTTGTAGGCAGCCCCATACCTGATCTTACCGGAGGGATCAACAATACTTTTACGTACCAAGGTTTTGAGCTGTCGGCATATCTAAATTTTTCCAGGGGGAGTGAAATTCTTAATCTCACCAGACAGACGGCTGATAGGTCTGACGGCAACTGGACTAACATTACTAAGTATGCCCTGGATCGCTGGCAGCAGCCGGGCGACCAGACCGAATATCCGAGACGCGAGAGAAGTAACCCTACCGACAACGATCGTCCTAATTCTACTTTGTGGTTGGAGTCAGGTGACTTTCTCCGACTCAAAACCCTCACCTTTGCCTACCGGCTGCCCAGCACCTTAGTGGAGAGAATTAGCCTAAGTAACGTTCGGTTCTACGTCACCGGACAGAATCTGCTCACCTTCACTCCGTACCGCGGCTGGGACCCTGAGGTGATTACGACCAATAACCGTCCGGACCGCGGCATCGAGTTTGGGGTTGACAACGCCCGGCTATTCCCTCTGTCCCGGACAGTAATCTTTGGCATTAACGTGGGCTTTTAATTGATCTTAACATTTATCACTGATATGAAACATTTAGTAAAACACATTTTCATTGGGACATTATTGCTCGTCTTTGTAGCATGTGAGGTGCTGGAGCAAGACCCAATCAGTAGCCTTTCTTCGGGAAACTTCTTTGAAACCGCTGAACACGCCAGATCTGCCCTCACGAGCACTTACGCGGCATTTAGAAATACGCTAAACGGTGGACAGGGCAATGTAAGGTACTCAGCATGGGGAGATCTTCGAGCGGATCTGCTCACTACAGACGCAGGTAAAAATGGTAGCTATGATCGTTTGGATGATAATGAACAAAATCCGACTGATCCGGTGGCCGATTGGTCAAATCTTTATCAGACGATTGCACGGGCCAACGACGTGATTGCCAATGTTCCGGGCATCGAAGACATCGATCTTACCGCAGAAAACAAAAGCGAAATACTAGCAGAGGCCCGGTTCCTTCGGGCTCTGTCTTACTTTTATCTGGTAAGGTTGTGGGGTGATGTTCCGCTCTCGATGGAGCCTGTTAACTCGGCGAGCGATCCGGTAGATTTGCCCCGGGTGAGCCGGGAGGTGGTGTTGGACACCATAGAAGCAGATATAAGCTACGCATTAAGCCGTCTACCCGAAGCTTACAGCAGCAACAGTGATACCCGGGGGCGTGCTACCTTGGGAGCGGCCTACGCGTTGCAAGCGCACGTATACGCCTGGCAAGCCAATTGGGAAGCCGCTGCCGCTAGTGCCCAGCAGGTCATCCAAAACCCCCTGTACGAACTGCTGCCCTCCGATCGGTACGCGGATATTTTTGATGCCGAAAATACGGTGGAAAGCATTTTTGAGTTACAAATTGACCCTTTTAATGCTGGAGAGGGCACATCTGCTTTATTCATTGACTTTGGTACCGACGAGCAAAACGGTGGTGTAACCGGCGAACTTGGTGTCTTTTTGCCATCACAGAAGTTTCTTGACAATCTTGAGGAAGGGGATTTGCGAAGGAGCGTTCTGGTTTTTGATGGAGAGGGCCGGTTTCGCCCCCAAATTGTTAAATACATTCTACCTTTCAGCAGAACAGACTTGGGCACCTCAGTAGATAACAGGACATCTGAAGCTGATAATAACATTATCATATACCGGTTGGCCGACATCATCCTGCTACGCGCTGAATCATTGAACTACCTGGACCGTACAGAAGAAGCGACTGCCCTTTGAACCAAATCAGGGCACGTGCAGGTTTGCCTGCTACTACCGCTACTACCCAGGATGAACTCAAGGCAGCGATTCTAAAAGAAAGGGGTATAGAGCTGGCTTTTGAAGGCCATCGGTGGTTCGATCTGGTCCGCAATGGCGAGGCATTTAATGAAATTGAGTCGCTGACCAACCCCGACCGCTTGCTGCTCCCCATTTCGCAGCGCGAAATTATTCTCAATGAAAATATTAACAGTAATAACCCTGGCTATTAACAATTATGAAAAAGCTACAATACTCTAATTCATTTAGCCTGCTTTTAGGCTTGTTCATGTTATTCTCACTACTTGGATGTGATGAATCTGATATAACTGGTTATCAACCCACTGGTATTGCCAATGGCGTTTTGGATGTTACCATCAACACGTTTGTGCAAAACGACCCCCAGTTTTCCCAGTTTGCCGAAGTCCTGCGCCTTAGCGGGGTAGACCAACAGTTGGAAGGAGGGGAATATACCCTTTTCCTTCCCACTGATACCGCATTTAGCTCATTTTTGGCTAAACAAGATTTTAATTCTATCAGTGATATTCCGGTAGATTCCCTGAAATTGCTAGCGCTCCATCACTTGTTAGATGGCAAGCTGATGAGCCCGAGGGATTTCACTGACGAACCGCAGCAGTTTAAGCCGCTGGCCGGTGAGCCTTTGACCATTGATTTAATAGACTTTCGGCCGGACGGATTGTTCTTTTTAATCCGGGCTAACAATATCGTTGTACAAACCTCTAACCTAGAGCCGACCAACGGGGCTATTCATGTACTAAAAGACAATGCGTTGGGTTTCTAGTTTTTCTATGTTGCTGCCCGGTTCTTTATATCCTATATGCACTTTAAAAAATTCCTGATTAATGAACAAAATATGCTACCTTCTTTCAGCTTTGGTTTTGCTATCCTTTTGCGCAATAGCCCAACATTCTCCTTTGCAAAAAGACGTGTTTGTGTCAGGCACTGACGGATACCATACCTACCGTATTCCTGCCCTGGTGGCTATGCCCTCCGGAACCTTGTTGGCTTTCTGTGAAGGCCGTAGAAACAACCATGAAGATACGGGGGATATTGACTTGTTGCTCAAACGTAGCAAAGACGGCGGGCGCACCTGGTCGAGAGCCCAGGTGGTGCATGAACAGGGCGGGGATAGCAGCATTACCATCGGTAACCCTTGTCCAATTCTTGATACCGCCACTCAGCGCATTCACCTTTTGTTTGTGCAAGATTACCACCGCCTGTTTTCAATCTACAGCGACGATGAAGGAAGTACCTGGTCTGCCCCGCAAGAGCATACCGCAATCCTGGATGAGTGGGATTACCCAACGGTGCTGATTGCTACCGGCCCGGGCCACGGTTTGCAGTTATCCACTGGACGACTGGTTGCCCCGGTCTGGATTTGTGACCGGGAACGGGTAGACCGGTATCAAAATACAACCAAAGACCGCATCCGGGCGGGTATGATCTACTCGGATGACAAGGGGCAAACCTGGCAAGCGGGCGGGCTGGTCCCTGCTGAAATTGCCATGCTGCACGAATGCACAATTGTGGAAAGAAAAGACGGCTCGCTACTGATTAACATGCGGGCCCGCAGCGCTGGATATCGGGCCGTTGCTACGAGCACTGACGGAGGATTGACCTGGAACGATCCTAAGTTAGATAAGCAATTACCCGATCCAACCGTTCAGGGCAGCATGATCACATTGAGTAGTGATACGATTTTGTTCAGCAATCCGGCAGTGAGTACTACAGAAGATTTCAGTTCGGTGAACCGCAAGAACCTGACCCTGCGAATGAGCACAGACGGGGGGGAGCACTGGACATACGCCCGCACCATCACTGAGGGGCCATCGGCTTACTCAGATTTGGCTATTGCCCCCAATGGACAGATTATGTGTTTGTACGAAAATGGCAAGGAGAACTACCGGGCTAAGATATCCTTCATCTCAGTTGATAAAAATTGGTTACTGGGAGGGCAAAAATAAGGCTGGTTTATCATTTGAATACCAATAAAACCACCATAGAATTAAACTATTTGATTGCTATATTCCGCAATGCAGGACAATTCAATTGATCATAAATCATGTTGCTCTTTCGTAACCCAACTTGTATTATTGATCATGTAAATATCTGATATCCAATGGTTAGGCGTCATCAATGGTACACTACATATTTTTTCTGGTCGGCGATCATTGATTTGGCACCAGTAGCCTGATAGATTTCC
>JAAUQL010000203.1 GCA_012033595.1 Cyclobacteriaceae bacterium
TCAATTGGATTTGTTTGCCTTAAAAAAGGGGGGTGTTTTTCAAAATATCGAAAAATCACCTTAGAACTCAATTTTAGACCCTTTTTTGCCTAAATTGGAATTTGGTCGGATGACAATAATTTTTTATAATAAAATTAAAGTGAAGGTTTAAAAAAAAGCCTTAAAATACCAGCATTGCCAGCCAGCAGGTTTTTTGATTTGTGATTTTGCGACCCGATCAAAACCAGACCGCTATTTGCACTAATATGATCAAAATCATAAGGCCTACACTTTGTGTCAATTACTTTTGAATGCAAATTAAAAGAAATCATGGAAAATATATATCATATACACGAGGTACTTGAGCGCATATTTGCGATGAACAAAGCATACACCATCGAATCGCTATATAAAGAATTAGCCGCCGACTTTGGCGATAATGCCCAATTTGCCAATTGTGCAAGTAACACCTTCCCCATTGCTGAGGTGGTTCCCTTTTTATTGGGCAAAGGCAAAATCAGTTTGCAAGGTGATAAAATCATCCCCCTGACACCGGCTTGTAGCCATTAAAAACCCTTTGATACCCTTTGATATAAATCAGGGAGGCAGCATTGTTTAGTTTCGATTATCCATGTATAATTGCCAAAGCTATTTTTTATGCTTATGAAACATGCTATCGCTGCTTTTTTGCTTACTACCTTTTGCTCATGTGCCTTGCGTGCACAACAAGATGAATTGCCTTTGCGATATGCCGGCACCATTACGATCGAAGACCTGCACGAACACTTGAGCGTGCTCGCTTCCGATGCGCTGGAAGGGCGAGAAACCGGCACAAGGGGTCAAAAGATGGCGGCAGCCTACATCGCGCATCAGTTTGGAGACTATGGACTCACGCCACTGCTCCAAACACCCTCTGGAAAATCTTACGTTCAGGGTTTCGAACTCTTCAAAGCCGGCCTATCAACGGCATGGGTAGAGGTGAAGGACAAAAAATACCACAGCAATAAAGATTTTTACTTTTCAGGAACATTGAATATGGAACAAGCCGACACCATGAAGGTGGTTTACATTGGTTCTGGTCAGGCCACCGATATTCAAACTGCCGGCTTAAAAGGAAATAATGTGATGGTGAAGAGCGAAGGCGACCGCAAACAAATCCTTGAACTGGTGACGGAGCTCAAAAAGCATGGTGCGGAGATGGTTTTTGTGATGACGACCGGCACTGATGAAAGCTTCCATCAGATGATTGATGGATACAGTCGCAATGTAGCTATGGGCAAATTGACTTTGCCCGACAAAGAACAACACAATTACTTTGTGATTTCCCCAACGATGGGCGCAGACATGTTGGGCAGCTCCCATAAAAACATCGAAAGTGAAACACTGATGCAAAGTGGGCAAACTGCAAGTTTTGTTTCTTTGCCTTCAATACGTTTTGAAGTTAAGCAGGAGATCCAATTCGTGAGCACCGAAAACGTGCTTGGAATGGTGGAAGGTACCGACAAAAAAGATGAATTTGTGATCGTGACGGCCCACTACGACCATATCGGCATAGAAGGCACTGAGGTAAACAATGGCGCCGACGATGACGGATCAGGCACCGTGGCAGTGCTGGAAATGGCGCAGGCTTTTGCACTGGCCAAGAAAAACGGGCATGGGCCAAGACGCAGCGTCATCTTCATGACCTTAACAGGCGAAGAAAAAGGCCTGCTGGGCTCCACCTACTATGTCAATCATCCGGTGGTGCCCCTGGCCAGCACGGTTAGCAACCTTAACATAGATATGATTGGCAGAATAGACAGCAAACATACCGAAAACCCCGATTATGTATATCTGATAGGTTCAGACAAGTTGTCGAGCGAATTGCATGAGCTAAGCGAAAAGGTAAATACAACTTTTACCCAGCTCGATCTCGATTATACCTATAATGCCACCAACGATCCCAACAGATTTTACTATCGTTCGGATCATTATAATTTTGCAAAAAACAACATCCCGGTTATTTTTTACTTTAATGGCACCCATCCCGACTACCACAAGCCGAGCGACACGGTCGAAAAAATCAATTTTGAACAGTTGGAGAAAAGAACCAAACTGGTGTTTCACACCGCCTGGGAAATAGCCAACCTCGACCATAGACCAAAGGTGGATGCAATCCCGGAAGAAATAAAGTTGGACACATCAAAATAGCTTTAAGGTTTTCGGTAAAAGGAAAATAATCCGGTGCCCGATTCATTTCCTGCAATGGCACTATTCCTTCTATTCCATAGCTTGATCGGAAAAAACTGGTCAAACAAAACCAGCAATATTTTTATTAATTTGGCATAAAGGAACAACTGCCACCGCCGGCAACGAAACATGCGCAATGAGCTAACTGAAGAATTCAAAAAGTTGTATTTCGAAAATTACGGCAGGCTGTGCCGGAAGAGCTTCCGGATCGTCTGTGACGAAGAGCTCGCCAAAGACATCGTACAGGATGTCTTTATAAAATTTTGGAAGACGCTACAAAAAGTCCGTCAGTATGAAAGTCCGGAGGCTTACCTCTCCCGGGCTACTTTTAATGAAACAATCAACTATATAAAGCAATCTCAAAATCGCCAACGAAGAGAAGCGTCTTTTGCCGGAGAAAACCAGCCTTTTGAGCGCGATTCTCCGGAAAGCAATTTGATGGCCAAAGACACGTCACATCTTATTGATCTGGCTATAGACCGAATGAGCGAAGCCACGCGCCATGCCTTTGTGCTCAGCAGATACGGACAGCTCACCTATGCGGAAATAGCCGCAACACTCCACATTTCGGTGAATACCGTCGAAAAACATATCGGCAAGGCACTGGCCATTCTGAGAAAAATAATAAAAGTGTAGTGCCCACATTTCGATGTTAAAAGCAACACTTTGCAGAAGCATGCTACAATTTGCTTAAAAAACAGTATTTTATATCCTATTGGCTATCAGATGAATAACGTTACGTTTTGCTATTGGCACGGCATTTTCAAAGTACAATGGCACGAACAGTTTATTACAGTCTAAATCAAATTCAAACTTAAAATTGACAAACAATGAAAAGAATAATTTTAGGAGTACTCGCAGTCGCCACATTTGGCCTCACCACTGTAGGTTTTGCACATGCTAACTATGACAATCAGATTACTGAGCGATCAGTAGCTGATGATCAGAAAACAGAAGTTTCGTTCAACGACCTGCCAGCAGTGGTACAGGAAGGATGGAACCAAAGTGAGTATGAAACACAGTCACTGGAGAAAATATATACTGTGAAGTCTGCCGACAAGGAGTATGTGGAGTTTATTCTGAAAACTGAGGATGGAAAAAAGGCGATTCAATTTGATATGGACGGCAAATTCATCACTGAAAATTCAGTAATGTAAACAGGAATATTCAATAACAATTCAATCAATCAACCAAAATGGCTTGCCTCTGGCAGGCCTTTTTTTGCTTTGGAACAAATCGAAAAAAACTTAATATTCATCGGCTCTATTACAAACT
>JAAUQL010000204.1 GCA_012033595.1 Cyclobacteriaceae bacterium
ACGTCCTGGTCGAAAATCCCCCGTCGAAAAGCCTGAACCTGGGCCAGTATTTCTGCCGCGTCCTCCGCGATGAACTGAAGGTGCCCGTGGCCATGGTCATCGTCGCCTTCTCCGGAACCAACCAGGCCGCCTGGATGTCCCGCGAAACCCTCGAAGCCTTTCCCGGCGACGGCGGAGCAGCCAACTTCTATCAGAGTTTTCTGGCCGAAAAGGAAAAAGGCCTCGCCGCAGGCAAAGACGGCCCGAAATCGTTCGAAGAGTTCAAACAACTTGAAACCGGCAACCGAATATACGAGTTGTTTGTGGATGTACGAGAGAAGCGGATCTTATTGTATCCCGCTGTTCGTATGAACTCAAAATAGAAGAGCAACTTTTTTTCTTTTGCAAATAAAACCTCTTATTGGTAATGCAACTGATTATGAAATTAATTTGGATGAGATTGCCAAAGAACACCTGTTGTTGTTTACGAATAATGGAATGGGGAATGGGCTGATTGATCATATAAAAGATGTAATTTATGTGGATAGACAATTATTTGATAAATCAAAGACAAAAGAAATTGCAAAAGAGATAGAACTTTTGAACAAAGAAATGTTTGATAATGATAAAGAATACATATTGATTGGTCCGGGAAGATGGGGGACACGTGATCCCTGGATAGGAATACCCGTAAACTGGACACAAATATCTAAGGCTAAGATAATTGTAGAAACAAGCCTAGATGATTTCCCTTTGGATGCTTCTGCCGGATCTCATTTTTTTCATAATGTAACATCTATGAATGTGGGGTATTTTTCGGTGCAGCATCATTCAAGTGATTGTTTTATAAATTGGGATTTGTTGGCAAATCAGAAAATAATTAAGCAAACAAAATATTTAAAACATGTTAGTTTTGAAAAAGAGCTGACAGTAAAAATGGATGGTAAAAAACGAATTTCATTAATTGATTGGCAATAATAATTTCAGAAATTAGAATAAAGAAAATGGAAAACCTGGTACAAATAGATACTATATCAGCAAGAAGATTTCAATTTACTGAAACTTCATTTAATATTTTAATGCGGAAACGTATTCATAAAGTACTACTTATTTGTAGTAACTACGATTTTTTTATGATTGAGGAAGACGGACGGATTGATGAACAAATTTTTAACGAATACGTATCACTAAACTTAAGATATCCTCCACAATTCATCCATGTTTCTAGCGCCTCTGCAGCTTTTAAAGAGTTGGAAAACAATGATGTAGATTTGGTGATTGAGATGCTTAGTGTAGGTGATATGGAACCATTTACATTGGCAAGAAATATAAAAAAACAATACAAAAAAGTTCCACTAGTTGTTTTGACCCCTTTTCAAGAGAGGTAAGTTTGCTACTGGAGAAGGAAGACACAACTGCCGTAGACTATATTTTTTGCTGGCTGGGAAATGCAGATTTATTGGTTGCAATAATCAAGCTTATTGAGGACAAAATGAATGTAGCTGCAGACGTAAGAAAGGTCGGCGTACAAACAATTTTGCTGGTTGAGGATTCCGTGCGTTTTTATTCAAGCTACCTGCCTACAATTTATAAAATCATTTTAAAGCAATCGCACAAGTTTATGTCAGAGGGGCTTAATGAACATCAAAAAATGCTGAGGCTGAGAGGGCGCCCCAAAATATTACTTGCAAGAAATTATGAGGAGGCTTCAAAGCTTTATAAAAAGTATAAAAACAATCTTTTAGGTGTTATTTCCGATGTAAGTTATCCTAGAAATGGAAAGAAGGATAAAGCGGCTGGAATAAAACTGACAGAAAAAATTAAGGCCGATGATAAATATATGCCTATTTTGCTTCAGTCTTCAGATATAGGGAATAAAGAAATTGCAAAAGATTTGAGAGTTGGTTTTATAAATAAAAATTCCAAATCGATTCAAAAAAGAATCAGTGATTTTATTGATGAGTATTTTGCGTTTGGTGATTTTGTTTTTCGCGACCCTGATACAGGGAATGAAATTATACGTGTTTCAGACCTGAAAGCTTTGCAACGAAGGATTTATGAGGTTCCCGATAATTCTTTTGAATACCATATTTCACGAAACCATTTTTCTAAATGGTTAAAAGCCAGGGCATTATTCCCCAATTGCTGAATTGTTTAAAGAAGTCACGAAAGATGATTTTCGGGATTTGGAGCATGCTCGTAGGTTTTTATTTGAATCAATTGCAAATTTCCGATTAAACAAGGGGAGGGGAGTGATTGCAAAATTTTATCGCGAAAAGTATGATGAATACTTAAATTTTGCTCGCATAGGCGATGGTTCAATTGGTGGAAAAGCGCGCGGATTGGCCTTTTTGGATTCACTTATCAAACAACATCCCGAGTTGGACGAATTTGAAAATGTAGTAATTTCTATCCCAAGAACAATTGTTTTATCAACGGATGTTTTTGATGAATTCATGGAAATTAATCAATTGTATGAAATTGCGTATTCTGATGCTGCAGACGAAGAAATTCTGAAAGCATTTAGTTCAGCAAGAATACCTGAAGGAACAAGAAAAGATCTCTATTCCATTGCTCTTGTCAGCAAAACTCCGATGGCTATTCGATCATCTAGTCTGTTAGAGGATTCTCATTATCAGCCGTTTGCCGGAGTCTACTCAACTTATATGATTCCTCACGTTCAGGATGCCTATCAGATGGTTGAGATGATTGCAAAAGCGATAAAAGAGGTTTATGCATCAGTGTATTATAGAACAAGTAAAGCTTACTTAACCGCAACCAGGCACGTTATTGATGAAGAAAAAATGAGTATTATTTTGCAGGAAGTTTGTGGGCAGCAGCATGGCGATTATTTTTATCCAACTGTTTCAGGAGTTGTGCGTTCAATAAACTTCTATCCAATTGAGCCCGAAAAAGCTTCTGATGGTGTTGCGCATGTGTGTTATGGTCTTGGAAAACAGATAGTTGAAGGAGGACGTAGTTTACGATTTTCTCCCAGACATCCAAAAAAAATACTTCAACTTTCGGATACCAATCTTGCATTGCGCGATACCCAGAAAACATTTTATGCTTTAGAGCTTAATCCTGAAAAATTTATTGTTTCAACAGATGATGCAATTAATCTGGCCACTCTTAAAATTAACAATGTTGAGGATGATGAGGCACTAAAATTCGTCACTTCAACATTCGATTATAATGATGGTACGCTAAAAGAAGGTACTATTTATAAGGGTCGGAAGGTGGTTACTTTTGCCAATATTCTAAAATATGAATCATTCCCATTGGCGAAAATCCTTCATTTGATATGCGATATTGCGCATAGAGCCATGAATATTCCGGTTGAGATGGAGTTTGCAATGAATTTACCGGCATCAGCAAATGAAACTGCATCGTTTAATTTGTTGCAAATCAGACCAATAGTAGATAATAGTGAAACCTTATCTAGTAAACTTGAGGAAATACCTGAAGAAGAGAGCAATTATTTACTCTAAA
>JAAUQL010000011.1 GCA_012033595.1 Cyclobacteriaceae bacterium
GAAATCTATCAGGCTACTGGTGCCAAATCAATGATCGCCGACCAGAAAAAATATGTAGTGTACCATTGATGACGCCTAACCATTGGATATCAGATATTTACATGATCAATAATACAAGTTGGGTTAAGAATAATTCAGTGTCGATTAGTCAGGAAATAAGCTTGACTACTTCGGTGTCATCTGCCTATAGCAAACATTGTTTTCTATAGACATCCGACCCCATCCAGGGTCGCGTAGGGCCGAATAATTTTAACTAAACGACATTGAATATTTTTTCTTGTCACTGCTTCGAGTGCTTTTATTTAACCCATATCGTCTTTTGATTGGTAAATTCCCTTATACCCAAATATGAGAGTTCCCTGCCATAGCCCGATTTTTTGATGCCTCCAAAAGGAACAGCAGGATCAGAAAACATCATTTGATTGATATAGACAGCACCGCTCTCTATGCGTTCTGCCATAGCTTTGCCTTTTTCTACATCCGAAGTCCAGAGTGAAGCTCCCAACCCGAAGCGGCTGTCATTGGCCAGCGCGACAGCTTCGTCGGCATTTCCCACCTCAAATATTGCGGCTACCGGACCAAAGATTTCTTCTTCGTAAGCAGGCATTCCAGGTTGAACATTGCCGAGCACCAAAGGAGGAAAAATTGCAGAATCTATTTTTTCGGGCAGCTCTCCATAAAGCAAATGCGCCCCAAGCGACATACTTTTCTTTACCTGGTCATGTATTTCTTCGGCAAGGTCTTTCCTGGCCAGGGCGCCGTAATCTGTCGATTCTTCGAGCGGGTTGCCAAATTTCAGCGCATGCAGTTGATGGATAAATTTTTCTGTAAACTGTTTTGATACCGCCTTTTCGACGATGAACCGCTTGGCTGCGATACAACTTTGTCCTGTATTGAGCATGCGGGCTTTCACGGCTATTTTAGCAGCTTCATCTACATCGGCATCTTTCAATACGATAAAGGCATCGCTGCCACCCAACTCCAGCACGCTCTTTTTCAGATGTTTGCCGGCTGCTGATGCCACCTGCTTGCCGGCCTGTTCGCTGCCTGTCAGGCTTACTGCGGCCACCAGCTCATGAGCAACTACTTGTGCTACCTCGTCAGAACCGATGAGCAGGGTCGTGAAGACATGATCCGGGAAACCGGCATTGGCAAATGCCTTTTCTATATCCAGCGCGCATTGAGGTACGTTGGAGGCGTGCTTGAGCAGGCAGGTATTGCCAGCCATGAGGGCCGGTGCGGCAAAACGAAATACCTGCCAATGGGGAAAGTTCCATGGCATGACGGCAAGTACCACGCCCAGCGGATCGTAGTGCAGGAAGGCCTGACCATGAGCCGTCTCCAAAGCACTATTTTGCAAAAACATCCTCCCATTTTTAGCATAATACCGGCATACGGTAGCGCATTTTTCTATTTCAGACACCGATTCCTTTATAGGCTTGCCCATTTCGCGGGTGATGGTCTCTGCATATTGCTTTTTATTTTTTCCAGCTCCGAAGCTACCGCTACCAGCATGGTGGCGCGCTTTTCGAAGCTTGTGTTTTTCCATTGTTTAAAAGCAAGATGCGTGCTTTTGATACGACGCAGCAGCTCTTCCTGGTTGGTAGATTCATATTCGCCATTTATCTGGCCATCATAAGGGTTGATTGATTTGATTTGCATGATTCACTTTTTCTTTTTTCGATATAGTTGATGGATAAGCCCGATGCCACCAGCGCAAAGGTGGGGGCGAATAAAATGCCCAAAAGCGGAACTAGCAACAATAAATTGAACCAAAGACCATTGCCCACCACCAGACCTGGGTAGTTGTTGATCTGTTTTCTGCTTTCGCGCGAACTAATGCCAAAGTATTCGTGGCGGTAGTCGGCCATGCTATAGCCGACAAAGTAGCTTTCCAGAAGCAAAACGGCAATTGGAGCCAGTGGTATGGCCCAGGCTATTACCAGACAGAGCGCAATGATGAATGTGGAAAGTACTATTTCTATCATAAAATTACGCAGCGCTATTTTTATTCCCCTGCTACAATCCAGCAGGTATTTGCTTGTGCAAGATGTTTTTGCTGGTCCAAAGTCTATGGTTTGCACCCTTGACGAAAGTATGGCAAGCGTGGGAGCCAGTGCTATGAGCATGAGATAGCGATACACCTTGAGGTAGAGAAAAAAAACAAACGCCCGGACAATCACCATGATCAATCCTTCTACTAAATGGTGCATGGTAGCATCGGGGGTGGTGATCTGGAAGTGTTGCAAGACAAAATCTACCACCAGCCGGGAGGTTCTAATGGCAAATATTATCATGATCAAGGTGAGGATCATGTTGATGACGGCGGGGATGATGAGAAGGGTCCACAGGTTGTGATCGTCTATAAAGCGAAAGGCCCGCCAGTAAGATTTTAATGAAAGCCTGATTTGAGAAAGTAAATCCATCTTTGCCATTCTTATTTTAAAAATATGCAAAACCACCCTAAAGTCCTACTTCAATCCCGTGCTGCATATTGATGAAGTGTATGCATTATCATAATTTTTACATACGAAATCATTATTTTTGCGATCACATTTTACCCTGGTTGCCGTTCAACATATTTGAGTGCTTTTAGCAACTGTGATATTGCAAATTTTTGGATTATTTTTTCTCCTATCTAAAATACATTTTTATGAACTTACTTGATGTCATAAAGGAAAATGCCAGGGAAAACCCCAAGCGGATCGTTTTGCCCGAAGGGGAGGAACCACGTACCCTCAGGGCAGCAGATGAAGCAATCAGTGAGGGTATTGCCCACATCATTTTGATCGGAAACCCGGATAACATAATGAAAATGGCCAGCGTGGCAGGATTAACCCACATAAACAAGGGTAATATTGTCGATCCCGAAAATTTTGAAAACACAGAATCCTATGCCGATTTGATGGTCGACTTGCGTGGCAGCAAAGGTGTAAACAAAAATATTGCTCTTGAACTGTTGAAAAACCCGCTCTATCTGGGCACCATGATGATAAAAAGTGGCGACGCCGATGGCGTAGTAGCCGGAGCTATGAATGCCACCGGCGATGTGCTCAGGCCAGCCTTTCAATATGTAAAAACCCTTCCGGGAATCAGTGTGGTTTCGGGAGCTTTCATCATGATATTGCCAAACAGGGCTGATGGGGATAACGATTTGCTAATATTCGCCGATTGCGCAGTCCACCCCGATCCGGACGCAAGGCAATTGGCCGAAATAGCCGTAGCTACAGCGCAAACCGCCCGTGTGATAGCCAAAATAGAACCACGCGTGGCTATGTTGAGCTTTTCTACCAAAGGAAGTGCAACGCACGAGATGGTGGATAAGGTAGTGCTGGCGACCAAACTCGCCAAAGAAATTGACCCTACCATGTATATAGACGGTGAGCTGCAGGCCGACGCCGCATTGGTAGCATCCATTGGCCAATCAAAGGCACCGGGAAGTGAAATCGCCGGCAAGGCCAATGTGCTGGTATTTCCTAGTTTGGAAGCAGGAAACATCGGCTACAAGCTGGTACAACGTCTGGCAGGTGCCGAAGCCATAGGCCCTATTTTGCAGGGGATGGCCGCACCCATCAACGACCTGTCGCGAGGCTGCTCGGTAGCAGACATCGTAAATATGATCGCCATCACTGCCAACCAGGCCAGCCAAACATCAACAAACTAAACCAAGAAAAACAATGAGCTATACGGTAGAGCCAATAGAAGGATATGGCATAAAGCGCCGGGAACAACCTCTGGTGAAAAAAAACAGATACGAATTTACTAAAGTAGGCATAGTAGGATGCGGCATCCTGGGTCAGGAGATTTCACGCATGGTGAGTTCTCATGGCATCGAAGTCACATTTGTGGAGATTACCGAAGAAAAAATCCATCAGGCGCTCAATAGTATATCCACAGATCTGGACGGAATGATCGAAAAATGGGGAATGACCTTCAGCGAAAAGCGCGCCATCATGTCGAGGATTAAAGGCACGATGAACTACGAAGACCTGGCCGGAGCCGACATCGTTATTGAATCCGTAAAATCCAGATCGCGCGAAAGCAGTGTCGATTTGCGCAAGCGCATTTTTAGGGAGGTGGAAAAATACATAAGCCCCGATACCATCATTGCCACCAACTCCACCACCCTCGTGATTACCGAAATGTCGTCGGAGCTCGAATATCCTGAGCGCTGCGTAAGCCTGCATTTTTTGTCGCCGGCAGACAAAATCCCCATTGTAGAGATAGCGCGAGGTCTGCACACCTCAGACATGACCTACGAAAAAGTGTGTCAATTCGCCCGATTATTCGAAAAGAAAGTAGTGGCCGTGGTAGAATCGCCGGGCATAATCAGCACACGACTTATCGCGCCGCTGATCAACGAAGCATGCGAAATATTGATGGAAGGAGTGGGCAAACTGGAAGATATTGACGACACCATGAAAATGGGCTTTGGCTTTCCGCTCGGTCCATTTGAAGTCGCCGACAAAATCGGTCTCGACACCATCGTGCGCTGGCTCGACAACCTCTACAAAGAATTTGGCGATTTGAAATACAAAGCATCGCCGCTGCTCAAAAAAATGGTGCGTGCAAACCACCTGGGCAGAGAAACACAAAAGGGTTTTTACCGCTACAATGAAGACGGCAAAAAACTGACGGATAGTAAATAGCATTTTTTTAATCAACAAACATAAATTCAATGATCGTACTGGTATTAAATGCCGGCAGCTCTTCAATAAAATATCAACTTTATGATATTGCCACAGGCGAAGTGCTGGCCAAAGGATTGGTAGATAAAATAGGCATGGGCGACTCGTCGCTCACCAACAAACGGGTAGATGGCGATGAAGTAAAGCTGGAAGGCGAAATCATCGATCACCAGGCGGGCATCGAATATGTATTGGGGGTGCTCATTAGCCAAAAGCATGGGTCTATCAAAGCGCTGGAAGAAATAGATGCGGTAGGCCACAGGGTGGTACATGGCGGGGAGTCCTTCCATTCCAGTGCCATGATCAACGATAAAATCATCAAAAAAATAGAGGAGTGTGTATCGCTGGCACCATTGCACAACCCTCCAAACCTAAAAGGCATATATGCCATCACGGAGTTGCTACCCGACACGCCCCAGGTAGCAGTATTTGACACGGCCTTTCACCAGACCATGCCCAAGCAAGCTTATATGTATGCCATCCCGTATTCCTTATACAAAAAATACGGCTTGAGAAGATATGGATTTCATGGCACAAGCCACCACTATGTATCGCGCAAGGCATGTGAAATGTTGGGGCTTGACTACCAGAAGCAAAAAATTATCACTTGCCACCTGGGCAATGGCGCATCCATCACGGCCATCAAACATGGCAAATCAGTGGACACCTCCATGGGACTTACCCCCGTAGAAGGCATGATCATGGGCACACGCTCCGGCGACCTGGATCTTGGAGTACTCACCTACATTATCGACAAGGAAGAACTAAACGTAAAAGAAGCCAACACACTCATCAATAAACACAGCGGTATTCTTGGCATTTCGGGGGTATCATCAGATATGCGCGAAGTAGAACGTGCAGCAGAAGATGGCAACAACCGTGCTCAGCTGGCGCTGGAGATGTACGACTATCGCATTATCAAATACATTGGTTCGTACGCCGCAGCCATGAGTGGCGTGGACATCATCGTGTTTACAGGCGGTATTGGCGAAAATGCCGAAAGAGTAAGGGAGTCGGTCTGCAAACGCTTTGGCTATTTGGGGCTGGAATTTGATCAGGAAAAAAATAGAGGCTTGAGGTCTAAAGAGGCGGTCATTAGCACATCTGACTCAAAAGTAAAAGTGATGGTAGTGCCCACCAATGAAGAATTGGTGATAGCGGAGGAAACTGTAAAAGTATTGGAAGCTGCCAAACTCAGAAAAAACTGAATGTTTTAGCTTCTATAAAATTCGCGATAGAAGCGCTTCAATTGTATTGTTTAGTCTCTGAAACCACGCTTTTGCCCGGTCTATCTGTGGCTGTCGATACCTTCCATCATACTGAGGTAACTCTGATAGCGTGACATCACAATGTCGCCATTTTCTACTGCTGCCATCACGGCACAGCCAGGCTCATGGGTATGGCTGCAATTATGAAATTTACATTTGCCAAACAAGGCACGCATTTCCGGGAAAAAGTGGTTGATTTCCTCTTCGTCAATATCCATCAACCCCAATTCCTTGATGCCCGGAGTATCGATCACAAAAGTATCATTGGCTATTTCGAACATTTCTGCAAAGGTAGTGGTATGTGTCCCCTTATTGGCAAATGAAGATACCTCTGAAGTTTTTTGCTGAATGCCGGGGGCAAGTACATTGAGAATCGTGGATTTTCCTACACCAGAATGTCCTGCAATAAGGGATATTTTTCCTTTTAGTTTATCTTTTAAGACCTCAAGGTTGATCCCGGCTTGAGCCGAAATGGTCAAAACATCCACTCCAATGCTTTTATAGATTTCCTCTAGTCCGGCGGCATACTTCCAATCTTCCTCGCTCCACATATCCGTTTTGTTAAATATAAGTAGAGAAGGAATCCTGAATGATTCCGCAGCCACTAAAAAACGGTCAATAAAACCAAGGGAGGTTCGGGGAAAAGAAAGTGTGGCCACCACCACGGCCATATCAATATTGCTGGCCAGGATATGTCCGAAAGCCGTCTTGCGGGTCGAACGGCGTATCAGATAATTTTTTTGGGTAAAATGGCATGGATTATCCCCTGTCCGCTATGTTCCAGATCAAACTGCACCATGTCTCCAACAGCCACCGGGTTGGTCACCTTCAAATCGCTAATCTTCAGCTTGCCCCTTACCCTGCAACTGACCACACTGCCGTCGGTAGTTTTTACTTCGTACCACGAACCGGTCGATTTGATTACCAATCCTTCCATTTTTATAGGTATTTATCCAGTGCCCGCATGATTGTTTCACTTGCCCCGGCCTTTGATCGCACATAAGAATGGCACACCTGCGCAGCAGCGTGCACCATCTCTTCGTCCCTGACCAGTTGCATCAGTTTTTGCCGCAGCGACATACTATCATCCACTTCAAATGCTCCACCCTTTTCGACCAAATCTACCGCCTCCTGATATTTGGTATTGTCTTTTCCTTTTCCAAATAATATGGGCATGCCATAAGTCGCTGCTTCTAAAATATTGTGCAGGCCTTCCCCAAAAGCCCCCCCAATGTAGGCTATATCTCCATATTGGTAGAGTGAAGAAAGCATGCCTATATTATCTATGATCAGCACCTTGCTCATCGGCAGGGTTTCCAACTGATTTTGAGAAAACAATTGATAAGGCACCTTCATCCTAGCACAAAGTGCGGATATTTTGCCACTTTCCACCTCGTGTGGAGCGATAATATATTTGAGATTTGGCTCAGCATCATTTATTATCGGCAATAATATGTCTATATCTTCCGGCCAACTGCTGCCAATTACCAGTACATTTGCCTGGTTTTTGAAAATGGCCGCCTGCTCTATTGATCTTGGATTGCTGCAAATATCCAGCACTCTGTCAAACCGGGTGTCTCCAGAAACGGTGACCTTATCAATTCCCACCCTGTGGAGAAGGGTCAGGGATTGCTCGTTTTGCACAAAAAAATGGTCGAATGAACAGAGCATCTTTCGAAAGAAATTTTCGCGTTTTTTGAAAACTGCTGCTCAGGCCTGAATATCGCCGATACGGAAAAGCTGGAATTTTTCGCTTGCTGAGCTCCATAAGGTAATAATACCAGAATTCATATTTGATAAACAAGGCCAGGTCTGGTTTGAGACTCACAACAAAGTCTTTGGCGGCTTTTCTTCCATCAAATGGAAGATAGCCAATGTAATCGGCCAATTCGTAATTTTTCCTTATTTCATAGCCAGAGGGAGAGAAAAATGTAATGATGACGGCATGCCGGGGATATCCGGCTTTAATGGCTTCTATCAATGGGCGGGCTTGTTCAAATTCACCAAGAGATGCACAGTGTATCCACACCCGCTTGCCACTATGCCTAAAATCGATGAGTCTTTGCCTCCATCCCTGCCTTCCCTCTACCATCAATTTTGCCTTTGCATGAAAGGGCGATATGAGCCGCAGTACCAAAGGGAATGCCCACAGACCGAAATTGTAAAGTCCTTTTTTCACCTATCGCTATTTTCACAAAAATAAAAAACCCTCTGCAATGAGAGGGTTTCCAATACAAAAATGATTTTGATATCAATGACTAGACAGATATTCAGCTACCCCGTCGCGTGTTGCTTTCATACTGTCTTTGCCTTCTTCCCAGTTGGCAGGGCAAACCTCGCCGTGCTCACAGGTAAACTGCCATGCATCCACCACCCTTAGCGTGTCTTTGATGTTCCTTCCCAGAGGGAAAAAATTGATATATTCATGACGCACAATGCCATCTTTATCGATAAGGAAAGTGCCCCTGAAGGCGATAGGTGCTCCATCGAATACCAGATTACCGGATTCGTCATAATCCCAATCACCCCCCAACACGCCATAGTTAGCGGCAATGGTCTTGGCTGTATCCGCTACCAAAGGGTAGGTGACACCTTCTATCCCACCCTTCTTTTTGGGGGTAAAGAGCCACGCCAGGTGGGTTTCTTCGGTATCGGTAGAAACGCCTATGACCGCTACATTCCTTTTCTCGAACTCAGGCAATAGTTCCTGAAAAGCCAATATCTCTGTTGGGCATACGAAGGTGAAATCTTTGGGGTAAAAGAATAGAACCACTTCTTTTTTACCGATAAGATCGCTCAACGAAAAATCCTCAATGATTTCGTTGCCGTTGATGACGGCTGGAGCAGTAAATGTTGGTGCTTTTTTCCTACTAATGACATAATTTGAAAAGTTTAAAATTTACGTTTATATAATATTTATTCCCTTACCGGGATCTATTTTCTCTCCTTTGATCTGTAGCTTGAAATCGGTGATATGCAGATTTTGGAATTTCTTTTTGGATAAATATTGCGCTAAAATACCTTTAAGTTCCTCATCTTCATAATCCATGATTTCATTTGTGTTGGATATATAAATGTGGTTGTGGTTGTCGATGCGGGCATCGTATCGCATGGTACCTTCGGGTGTCGGCACCTTGTTGATGAGTTGGTTTTCAACCAATGTTTCCAGCGTCTTGTACACCGTGGCTACAGAAATGGCAGGATTGTCCTTTTTGATGCCATCATAGATTTGCTCAGCGGTCGGATGCAGCGGAGAGCTAAGAAGTGCCTTAAACACCACAATCCGCTGATGAGTGATCTTAAGGCCTTTGGCCGACAACGCTTTTGTTACTTCCTCTAAAACCACTTTCTAAATGATAATAATTATTATTTACTAATTAATATTATGCAATAATAATTTGTATTTGATTAAAATCCAATGAACACACCGGTTTTTTTTGCAGACGATTTTTGAACAACCGACGATGTATGTTTTTTGGCTCTATTGAAAGTTACCAACGCAGCGACCCTGGTATGTATGGATGAATTTTTAAATTTCAGCCTACGATGGTATTAAAATCAAAATTAGCCCATAAGTTTATTTTTTTGTTAGGTTTTTTAGTTGGCCCTATCGCATGGAGCGCTGCACAAGACACCAATTTCGATTCTTTTCTGAGGGCCGGAGCCGAAGATGCCAACAAGCTGATTGGCAAATATATGGAGCCTATGGTTGTAGGCTTTTCTTATGGAATGTCTAATGCGTGGTATAATACCGCAAAAACTCATAAAACGCTGGGGTTCGACCTTACCATCACCGCCAATATTACCGCTGTTCCATCCTCCAAAGAATTTTTCACCTTCATAGATTCAGAATACCAACATGTGACCAGCACGGGCGAAAGCAACAAAATTCCCACCATAATGGGTCCTGATGAAAGCGGGGCAGAACTTTCCTTCAATTACTATGATGAAAAGACTGGGCAGAACATAAGAGGATCGTATAAGCCTGCCGGCCTGGGACTCAAAGAAGAAATTGGCTACAATGTGGTGCCCTCTCCCATGGTGCAGCTCAGTATTGGCACTTTCAAAAATACTGACCTTATTGTGCGGTACACCCCCAAAATCACCGCCGGTGATTTTAAGACCAGCGTGTTCGGCATGGGCATCAAACACGATATCAAGCAATGGATACCGGGCATCAAACGCATTCCTATCGATATTGCACTTTTGGGCGCATTTAGTGGCTTCGATACCTTCTATGATATGAGCAATCTGGAGCTGGAGGGGGAAAATCAGGTTTCGACATTCAATGTAAACAACTGGACTTTTCAGGGCATCGTGTCAAAAAAATTATCTGTACTCACCGTATATGGTGCCTTTGGCTATAGTGCTGTCACCTCCAATATGCAAATGAGCGGCACCTACATCATCGAAGACGAATATGATCCTACACTGACTTTTACTTCTGTAGATCCGGTAGATCTGAGCTATAGCGAAAGCTCCTGGCGGGCCACAGCGGGTATGCGATTGAAATTCGCCATTTTCACCATCCATGGTGACTATACCTTTCAGACGTATCCGATTGCATCCGCCGGCATTGGGTTTAGCTTTCGCTAGGCCTATGTGCGTAAGCAAACAGGGCATTCAACGGCATCCCAATGCCATTTGTCCATGCAAAAGCGCGAGGGCCAAGCTCCGGGTGTACAGGCAGAACTGATCAGTTTCATTTGAAAAGTGCAGATCACTTGATTTCAGGATATGCATATTTGGATTTACCTGGTTGACCGACTGCAAAAAACATAAAAAGGTGATGGCCTGAGCGTTCCTTCGTAGATACACCCCTTGCTCCACATTCAGTCACGGATGCAATCAATTTCTTTGATTACTCCCAATAGATATTTGAATAATTACAAATAATCCACTTCTAAAAGCTGATTTCACTTACATTGGCTTATAATTCATTTTGTAACATATAGAGGGCTTTTGCGCTCAATTTTCAATGGTATGACGCAAAAGTTCAAATTTCATTAATATTCGCTTAATATTTATAAAAATTTTTTAAGCAAAATTTTGAATACACGCCCGATTCTTACTTCGATATCATCGCTGGTGTTTTGCCTAACTAAAACTTTTATCCGGTATTCTCGTACCTTTGTTTAACGTGTGCATAAAATATCGCACCATATTTGGGAGTTAATTGAATATTTCGAAATTTATTCGAACCAGAATTGTGAAGTTGAATAGAATATTATGGAATCTTTGAAAGTATTTTTAGAACAAGCGCCTTCTTACATCGACCTGCTGCTCAGGCTGATCTTCAACAGTACGGTTTCATTTATCATACTGCATTTTGTGTATCAGCAGTACAACAAGAAGCGATCATTTGTTTTCAATCTCTTCATATTTAACCTGGTAATTTTTGGACTTTCCACCATTTTGACGCGCATAGAGCTAAGTGTTGGTTCCGGCTTTGGGCTTTTTGCCATTTTCACCATGATGAGATACCGGAGTGAGCAAATCAATATGAAAGACATGGCCTATCTGCTCATTATGATTGGCTTGGGCTTTATCAACTCGGCCAACAGCAAGGTAGTGAGCTACGAAGAAATACTCACGCTGAACCTGGTGATAGCCGGGGGGGTATATGCTTTGGAAAGGACTTATTTTACCAACAGAAAAAACAGCCAAAAAATAAAATACGACAAGATTGAATTGCTGAAACCAAAGTTCAATCATCTGCTCAAGCGCGACCTATCGCTTAGGTTGGGCAAAGAAGTACTCGAGGTAAAAACAGAGAACGTGAACTTTATCGAAGGATATGCCACGCTCAAAGTGTATTATGGAGAAGATTACCACCTGCATATTCATGAAGATGGCGACCAGATCATCCTCGATCACAACAAAGAAATAAAACGGATACTCGAAGAGCGTAAAAAAGAAATCAATTTGCCCAGGATCGCCGATCAGGCAAGTTAAATAATGCCATGACAATGAAAACCAATATCCTGATCTTCATTTTTGTATGTATCACCAGCCGGGCGCTATTTGCCGAAGGTGGCAGACTGAACGATATGCCTCTGTTTCAGAGCCAGGAACCTCTAGAGCTCACCTTGGTGGCTGATATTGTGGCCATCAGATCCGATAAGAGCGATGATCCGGAGTATACTCCAGCTATGCTCTTGCAACATTTCGATACGTATATCAACAAAGGCTTCGACATTAAGATAAAAGCCAGAGGCAATACCCGGCGACTATCTGGTTTGTGCGATTTTCCGCCACTTAAGTTCAACTTTAAAAAAGGCCAGGTAAAAAATACGGTATTTGAAGGTCAGGACAAATTGAAATTTGTATCGCAGTGCCGCCAGGAGGAATCGTTTCAAAATTATGTATTGGAAGAATACCTCTTGTATCAGACCTATCATATCATTACCCCGGTGAGCTACAGAACAAGATTGGTAAATATCACCATCAAAGATTATAAACTAAGGGTTCCGACCATCACCATGACGGGTTTCCTGATCGAAGACGATGAGTCGCTGGCCAAAAGAATAGATGCCAGACCTTATGAACAAAAATTATTCAGTCAGGATAGCTGCGAAAGCACCGCCGTCGACCGGTTGTCTATGTTTCAGTATATGATCGGCAACACCGACTATTACATCCATACGTTGCACAATACCGACATTTTTGAGCTTAAGCATTCGGGCGAATTGATTCCAGTTCCCTTCGATTTCGACTTTGCAGGGGTGATCAACACTCCTTATGCATCGCCATCGAGGCAAATACCCATTACCCAGGTAAGGCAAAGGTATTTTAAGGGCAGTTGCCGCGACGAACAGGCCTATAACCCTATTTTAGAGCTGTTCAATAGTAAAAAGGCGGAAATTTTTGCCCTGTACAACCGATTCGATTATTTGCCTAAAACCGTGATCAAAAAGAGCCTTCGATATTATGGCAAGTTTTATAAAATCATCAACGACCCCGAATCTGTCGAGGAATCGTTTTACAGTGTATGCAATGCACCATTATATTTAGAACCGAGAAAATAAGCCCCGGCAGGCCGATGGCAGTAAGATGCACAGGCTTGACCTATAATACTTTTTATATCATATTTGGCGCTGAAATATCCATATATGATCCACATTCGCGAAGCAAAACCAACAGAGGCACCTACCATCGTCAATTTTCAGATTGAAATGGCTCGAGAAACAGAAAACCTGCAACTCGACCGGTCTTTGGTAACCCCCGGCGTTGAGGCCGTATTCGAAGACAACGCTAAAGGAAGATACTATATAGCTGAAATCGATGACACCATAGTGGGCTCTTTGCTCACCACATATGAGTGGAGCGACTGGAGAAATGGCAATGTGTTGTGGATTCAATCGGTTTTTGTACAGGAGGCATATCGTGGCCGTGGCGTGTACCGGCAGATGTGGTCATTTATCAAAAATATGGTTCTGGATACGAGCAGCGAGTATTGTGGCGTCAGGCTGTATGTGGACAAGAGCAACCTTGCTGCCCAGCAGGTGTATCAAAAGCTCGGCATGGCCAACCACCATTACGATATGTATGAATGGATGGGAGATTGATTTTCCCTAAGCTTCCTCTTGCTCTACGCTGCCCTGGACAATACAGATAGCACCGCATCGCGTAATTTAGTTTTCCCATGATTGAAAATGAGATAAATTTGCATGCTCAACCCATTACTCCGTTCAATGGTTATTAGTACAGAAGCATATGACAATCATTAAGTTTTCTTTAGTTTTTTGGTTTCTTTCCCCCATTTCGCTGTTGGCGCAGATAGAGCCGACTCAAAACGATGCAGAGCTGCTCAAAATGCTAAGGGTAAAGAATCGCACTACATACTACTATCATAGCCCCGACACGCTAAATGCACAGGGTACTGTAGTGCTGAAAAAAGAGTTTGACGCAGCGGGAAGCATAATCAGCAAATACGTGCTTTCTCCTTGGGAGCCCATATCCTATGCCAACAATACACGGTATAGCTATAATGAAATAGGACAACTGGCAGAAGAAACCACCATACAGCAAATCCTTAACCTGAGCCAACGCGACGAAGATTACATCAATTCATTTGGCGATACTCCATTGAACACGACAACACAATATTTCTACAACGAAGACGGGCATCTGGTGCGCAAAGAGCTATATACCTATGCTACCGACAAACTACCGGCAGGCATCCTTCCCAGTCAAACGATCGAATTCAGCTATGAAAACAGCCAATTGTACAGGGAGCAAAGCTCCTCGCTGCATAAACGGTTTTTTGATCGCAGCTATACCACCATCTACCGATACAATGACCGTGGTGAGGTGATAGAAAAGGCAACGCAATATGGTTCGGAAGCCAACCAACATCGCTCCACGACCTACCAATACGATTCGGCAGGACTACTGGTGGAAGAACAAACCCTGGATAAGGCCATACCGAGGAACAATGAGCAGCTTAAATACACCCACGACCATCGGGGTCGGGTGGTCAGCAAATTGATCTATGACGCAGTAGCGGAAGATTTTGTGCCCACGGCAAATTTTACCTACGATGCATTTGGCAACATGACCTCTGGAGAGCGGGATGTGGATTTCAGCTACTACCCTAACAAGCTGATAAAAACAGAGCAGTGGAAGGATGAGATCACGGAGCAGACGCTGCTTTTTGTAAATAAATACCAGTATTGGCCATAACAATTCGCTTGCCCCGGTATCATAAAAAATGGCCAATTCTAATTGTTAGAATTGGCCATTTGCATATGGCGCATATGATAACAAGCACCGCTGTGGAAGATTAACTCTCTCCTTTTGGGATATATCTAGATTTTCCCAGATCAAGTACCACCGGGGTAGCAATAAAAATAGAGGAGTACGTACCCACAATGATCCCTATGAACAGGGCAAAAGAAAACCCTCTAAGCACTTCGCCTCCAAACACCAGAAGGATAAAGACTACGATCAAAGTGGTAAGGGAGGTGATCAGTGTACGGCTCATGGTGGTATTGAGAGACATATTGAAGGTATCAATTACCTTTTCATGCGGTCTTACCGAGATGTTTTCACGGATACGGTCAAATACTACCACGGTATCGTTTATGGAATAACCAATTACGGTAAGCATGGCCGCAATGAACACCTGATCAACTTCGAAAGCCTGTCCGAACAATCTGGCAAATGCAAAAGCGGCAATAACCGCGAGTACGTCATGAAACAAGGCGATGATAGCACCAAGACTAAATTGCCATTTTTTAAACCTGATAAGAATGTATAAAAATATTGCAATGAGCGAAAAGAAGATCGACTCTAGCGAAGCGGTCTTGAGGTCATCTGCAATGGTAGCCCCTACCTTTGACGAGCCCGAGATGGTGAAATGTTGATCATCGACCTTGGTGTCATCTTCGATGTAGCTCAATCCGGTAGCTTTGCTGATACCGTCCTTCAAGGCCTGCTCCACTGTTTTGTCCGCCTCGGTCGATTCGTCCGTCACCAGGTAGCTGGTAGTCACTTTCAACACATTGTTGGAACCGTAGGTCTTGACCTCCGTACTCGTATTCTGAAAATCGTCGGCAAGTTCTACTTTAAGTTCAGAAGCAACGACAGGATTGTTGAAGGCGACAATGTAGGAGCGTCCGCCGGTAAAATCAACACCAAAATTCAATCCTCCTTCCAGTATTACCAGTATAAGCCCGACAGAGATAAACGAAATCGATCCGATATAAGCAATCCTTCTTTTGGAAAGAAAGTTAAAATTCAATCCCTGAAGCAAATTGTTGGTAAATGGGGTAGCGAATGAAATCTTGCTTTTTTCACCTTTTTTGCTCATCCAGGTAATGATGACCCTGGTAATGAACACCGCCGTAAAAAACGAACATGCTATACCGATCATCAAGGTGGTAGCAAAGCCCTTCACCGGCCCCTGACCAAGCACAAACAGAATAATACCAATGATGAAGGTAGTGACGTTGGCATCGATAATGGAGCTGTAGGCCTTGTCGTAACCCAATGATATGGCATTGAGCAAGGAGGATCCATTCCGCAATTCTTCCCTGATCCTTTCAAAAATCAGTACGTTGGCATCTATGGACATACCGATGGTAAGCACAATACCCGCTATGCCCGGCAGGGTGAGTGCGGCGTTTAGTTGCGCCAATATACCCAGGATAAAGAATATATTGAACAGCAAGGCCACATTGGCCACCAGACCGCCTTTGGAATAATATGCTACCATAAACAGCACCACCACCAGCAGACCGGCCAACATAGAGAAGATACCCTGACTTTGAGCTTCTTTGCCCAGCGTAGGTCCTATCACGGCTTCTTCCACTATCCTGGTGCGGGCGGGCAACGCTCCGGCTTTCAGCACATTGGCCAAATCCTGAGCTTCTTCCAGGGTAAAGTTGCCCGTAATGATCGATTGCCCATTGGGGATTTCCGTATTGACGGTTGGGGCAGACTGCACATAATCGTCGAGTGCGATGGCTATTCTTTTGCCGATGCTTTCAGACGTAATCCGCTTCCAGGCTCTGGCACCTGCGCTATTCATCGACATAGATACGGCCGGCGCAGTGCGCTCGTCATACGACTGGCGTGCATCAGTCACCACTTCACCGGTGAGCAATGGCTTGCCTCCACGACCCATTTTGATGGCATAGAGCGGCAGTACTTCTTCACCGTCCTCCAGCGAAATGCTGTGTACATCCCAGAGAAACCTGATGGTCGGAGGAACAAATCCCTTCAGATCGCCGTCACGCATTCGAGCCAGAATCCTGTTTACCTTGGTCGTGTCTTTCAGGTTTACCAATCCCTGCGGGTAGCGCAACATGGTAAAAAACTCTGAAATCTGTGTATTCTCTAATGAATCGAGGGCTTGAGGCGCCCTGGTGCTATCGGCATCTACTACTGCACTGGAGTCGCTGCTTTCGAGCAGTGAAGACAGATCGTCCTGCGGACTCGATTCGGCACCCGGTGCTTCTGCAGCAGGATTGCCAGCCGAGGCTTTGTCTTCGGCTACCAATCTGGCATTGATTGCCGACAAGGGGCCAGCCAGTTCTTCATCGTAGAAGTTGCCCACTTCCCAAAATTCCAATTTGGCTACACCCTGCAAAAGTTTGCGTACCCTTTCTCTGTTTTCCACCCCGGGCAATTCTATCTGGATCCGTCCCGTTCCCGGAATTTGCTGTATGTTTGGTTGAGAAGTACCAAAGCGGTCTATCCTGGTGCGCAGAATATTGAACGAACGATCTATGGCTTGCTCCACTTCTGTTTTTATCAGCTTCACTACCTGATCGTTGCCAGACTGAAAACTGATGTCTTTGTCTCTGTTGGTAGCATTGGCAAATATAGGAGCCAGCCTGCCGTTGGGGTTGATATCATTGTATGCCCGAAGAAACAGATCGACAAAATCATCCTGACTTTCCATTTGCAACTTCTCTGCACGGTCGAGTGCTTCGATAAAATCAGGATCGTCGTTGTTGCCGCTGAGTCCTTTGATGATATCAGCGGGTGAAACCTCCAGGGTCACATGCATACCGCCCTGCAAATCGAGGCCTCTGCTCAACTCTGTCTCTTTTATTTCCTTGTAGGTGTACGAAAGTCCTAAGACGTTATAGACGGGTTCGTTCCATACCGAATCGAGATAGGACTGTTTCTTGGCAAAGTCCACGTTACCACTTTCATCGCTGGCAAAAGCGATGGCTTTTTCTGTACCGATGTAGAAACAAAGGTAAAAGAGAGGTAGTAGACACACAGCAATGTGACTAAGATTGTCAGAAAGACAATAAAACCTTTACTTTTCATAATATTTTATAAGTTTAAAAATTCAATTCTTTGAAATAATGGTTGGCTATTTGGCAATTATATTGAAATAGCACTTAGGGGGCATTGGGGGAAATGATGAAACGAAAGAGCGTTTTGTAATAATTGTTGAAATGCAGGGGAACGTTGAAAAACGCAGGGGTGATGGTCTCGCTAATTACCGGCAAGGAAAACTCGAAAACCAGATCATTGTGAAAAACCAGATGCGATACCTGGATGACCGAATTGAAAATATCGAATGACAATGCAGGGACATCAGGTTTGTCATTTTTCTCCTCCTTCGTCGATTCGGCGCTGGCGTTCTTATTGTTCTTCAGCACATTGCTGGTATGCTCGCCGGCCGTTGCCAGCAGCAATACAAAAAATGCAAGAGCCAATAGTGCTGTATTTTTCACGCTTTCCACAATTTTATGGGCTGCAAAGGTAAAAATTATTAATTGAAGATCAAGTACTTGAAAGCATAAGCACTATCATTCATACATGAAAAAATGCGATAACAAGCATAGGACTCTGCCATTCGGTAGGAAACACAGTTTGTAGCAATGGTTTTCAACAGACCATCGCGTGCTGTGTCCATTGAGTTATTCAATCTCAAAGGACATCATTCGCCAGAGCCCAAAGCAAATTTGCGCTACCCGGGCTATTTCAATTTTATTTTACGGGTTTTGATAATGGGCTCTTTGGTATCGGTGGCTATGCCGCATGTTCCAAAGCCAAAAAGGGCATAGAGTGGGCAGCACTGTCGCATGGAAGTAATGAGCAACAAAGCTGCTCCAAAAATAAAATAAGTATTGTATTGGCCATTGGCAATATTGAGATAGTAAAGTACGGCCAATACCAATGCCAAAGACAGCCTGATGATCCGGTCGATTTTTCCTACGTTGTGCATCATATTATTTTTTTTGTCAAATATAGCTACCATGCTAC
Organism: Cyclobacteriaceae bacterium; assembly: GCA_012033595.1. Classification (GTDB taxonomy): domain Bacteria; phylum Bacteroidota; class Bacteroidia; order Cytophagales; family Cyclobacteriaceae; genus JAAUQL01. The sequence continues at coordinate 18,689 of JAAUQL010000011.1, forward strand.
CAATTGCCGGGTGACACATGGCACATAGGGCTATCAATCTGCTTCTTGCCTGGTCCCTGGCTGTTACTTCCTTGCCAGATGAAAAGAAAAATCAAGACAAAACAATGCTTACAGGCACCACCCAACGCACCACCGCTGTTTTGTCTGGTCAGCGCTCATTTCCATCGTTTAATCATACTCAAAATTTTACGTTTGCAGGCTGAGCCCTGCTTATAGTTCCATAAGTTCTCTCGGAAAATTGGTGAGCATCTCCAATCCACCCTCAACTACTAACACGGTATCTTCTATCCGTATTCCTCCCCAGCCTGGCAGGTACACACCAGGCTCAATGCTCAGGGCCATTCCTTTGGCAAACGTAAAATCAGAAGTATTTCTAAGGTATGGAGGTTCGTGAATTTCCAGACCGAGGCCATGACCCAGTCCCGGATAGTAAAAATCGAGGTACGCAGCCGGGATAGTCTGTCTTACGCTTTGATCGGGTAAATCACCCCGGGCTCCGGGTTTCACAGCTAGAATAGCTTCCATTTCGGCCTGCTGAATGGCGCTGTAAAGTTCGCGCTGTTTGCTGTTGGCTTTGCCCATTACAAAAGTCCGGCTGATGTCGGCGTGGTAATCCTGGTATAGTGCGCCAAAGTCGATAAGCACCAATTCTCCATTTGCCAGTTTCTTTTTGCCGGGTCTGCCATGCAGCAGCGATGTCCTTTCGCCAGAGACCACGATGGTTTCGAACGAAATGCCATTTGCTCCTTCAGACTTCAGGTTGTATTCGAGTCGTGCGGCAAGCGCCTGCTCCGTGATGCCCGGCTTGATGAAAGGCAAGGTAAGCCGCAGTGCCCGATCGGAGATTTCACAAGCCTTTCGGATTTTTGCAATTTCTCCGGCGTCTTTGATCATGCGCAGGTCTTCTACCAGGTTGGTGGTCGGTACCATGGTGAGCGCTTTGATCCCTTCAACGAATTTTTGGTGAATAGCGTGGCTCATCACACTGCTTTCGAAGCCCAATCTCTTCAACTGATATTCATCCACAAATTTCTGGTACGTCTCTACCCCATAGCGGTTGTCGTTGATCCATTTGAACACTTCTATTTCAGGATGAATCTCCAGGGCAGCCTGTTCTGAATACCGGCCATCCGTCAGAAATACACAATCTGTCCGGGTGACTAAAAGCCTGGAAGAATCGCCGGTAAAACCGGTGAGGTAAGAAATATTTGGTTCGGAGATCAGAAGCAAACCGTCAAGGTGCGCCTGTACAAGCTTTTTTTGAAGTCTTCTTATCCTTTTCATCTATCGAATTTCGGTATGTAAGTCGAACCTTTCACTGATATGTGGATAAAGTTAGCACATAATAGCGCTAGTCGAAAGCCTACGGATTGTAATCGCCAACCTTGTAGGTTTAGAAAATCTATATGACTTATATTTGCCCACATCGTGCACCAATGCGTTTTGATTATGAAAATTTCATTGTTATTGTTTTTGACATTCTCGATCAGCTGCAATTATATGTATGCCCAAATCAGTCTGGCTGTCAAAGACCTGGAGACCAACAAACCCCTGGCTGGAGCGTCAGTTTCAAGCCTGGCAGATCAAGAAATACGCATTTCGGGTTCCGATGGAAAAGTGGAGGTATCTGACTGGAAATCAGGCACTATATTACGGATATCCTATGTAGGTTATCATACCTTTGACCATATTTTAACGGACGGAGAAAACAGGGTGTATCTGCAACCTGACTACCAAATACTCAGCAACCTCACTGTAGTCGGCTATGAAAATGAGCGCAAACTGTATGAAATCGCGGGTTCCTATGCCATCAATTCAAAGCTGGCGATGGCTCGCTTCAACGACGAATCGCTCGTGAGATCCATGAATACCCTGCCGGGAATACGTTTCGAAGAGCGCAGCCCTGCCAGCTACCGTGTGAGCATTCGCGGTAACCTGCTGCGGTCGCCCTATGGGGTGCGCAACGTCAAAGTCTATTGGAACGACATACCCTACACCGACCCCTCCGGCAATACGCCACTCAATCTTATAGACATGAACAATATTGGCAGGATAGAAACCATTAAAGGGCCTGCCGGCAGCATCTATGGAGCGGGCATTGGTGGAGCAATAAATATGTACAGCGATGCGACCAATGCAAAACCATTGACGGCCGATATCGGATATGCCATAGGATCGTTTGGTATGCAAAAGCTTATCGCCAACCTCAACACAGGCAACGAAAGCCATCGATTCTCGATACGCTATGCCAGCCAACATGCTGATGGCTATCGACAACACACCAATTCCGACCGGGAAACCGTACAGATGAGCGGCACATTCTTTCCGTCACAAAAAAGAATTTTAACAGCGCAGATCCTGTATTCAGATCTTTTTTATCAAACCCCGGGCGGACTGAACCAGGCTCAATTTGACGAAAATCCACAACAAGCCCGACCGGGTGCAGCGGCCAAAAATGCCTCTATTGACCATGAAAATTTCCTTGCCGGCATTGTCCAAGATTATGAATGGAACGATAAAATACGCAATACAACGTCGCTCTATTTTACCAATGGCACCAAAGAAAATCCATTCATCAACAACTACGAATTGGAGCGTTTGAAATCTTATGGTGGCCGAACTTCGTTCGACTTCCACAGTTTCATCGGCTCGCTGCCAACCACCTTTAACACAGGTGCGGAAATGAACTATGGAAATTTCCATGCCAGCAACCATGGAAATGTGGCAGGCCATGCCGATACGCTGCGATACGAAGATGAACTCCGATCTTTGCAATCCTTCGTTTTTTTGCAAGCCGACACTGATTTGTCGGATAAATGGATCCTTAATGTAGGTGCCAGCCTCAACTACCTGCACTACAACATAGACCGCCTCAGAGATGTGGCGCTGGACACCGCCTATCAGATCAAACGCAAATTCCAGCCTGAACTCATGCCACGTATAGGACTGGTAGGCAGGCTTAGGCCCTCCCTGTCTGTCCATGCCTCGGTTAGCGCCGGGTTTTCACCACCTACAAGCGAAGAAGTGCGCACAAGCGATGCAAGTATCAATACCGACCTGGAGGCCGAAAAAGGGGTAAACTATGAAATTGGCGTGCGGGGCAATGCCGCCAATGGGCGCTTTTATTACGATGCCACTGCATTTTGGATGCGACAAAGTGAAACCATCGTGAGCAAAACCACAGACCTGGGCACGGTGATTTTCGAAAATGCCGGGAACACCTCACAACTCGGTCTGGAAGCCATTGTGGGCTTTGCGCTGATAAAAAACGCTTCGAAGCCCATCTCCCTGCTCAAAATACAGACGGCTTACACGCATCACGATTTCACATTCGATAATTATCAAAAAGAAAGTGGCGGCGAAAATGTGGACTATTCAGGCAACAACCTCACCGGTACGGCGCCATATATTTCCGTGTCCACCCTCGATCTGGAAACCCGGGGGGGCGGCTATTTCAATTTTACCTTCAATTACACTGATGAAATTCCGCTTAACGATGCCAACACAGCCTATGCCGATAGTTATACCTTGATCACCACCAAACTAGGCTGGAAAATAAGCGTACAGCAAAAGCACATTTTTGATATTTTCCTGGGAGTCGACAACCTGCTCAACGAAAAATACAGCCTGGGAAATGACCTAAATGCCTTTGGTGGTCGGTATTATAATGCCGCACCCGAAAGGAATTATTTTGCCGGGATTAAGATTGCTATTGAGCAATAAGTATATATACGGAAATGCGCTACTTCAAAGTGTGTTGTTGCACCGTAGTAGCGCATTAGGATCAGAACCACTTTTAATTATTTATACAATAATAAAATTCCAATATCTATCATGGAAAAATTCAATACTTCAGAGATTACAAGGCTTATCAGAAGCAGGCGATCCATCTATCCGGCGCAATATTCCGGTGAGGTGATTCCACAGGAGATCATTGAAGAAATACTCGAAAATGCAAATTGGGCACCTACACACAAGCTTACCGAGCCTTGGAGATTTACAGTATTTTCGGGCAATGGATTAAAGCAACTCGCCAATTCTATGGCAGAACTTTACCAAAAGGTGACCACGGCCCGCGGCACTTTTGAAGAGAAAGATTTTGAGAAGTTGCAAACCAAGCCATTGCTCGCATCGCACATCATAGCCATCGCCATGAAACGAGACGAAAAAGAACGCCTCCCGGAAATAGAGGAAATAGAAGCTGTGGCCTGCGCGGTTCAAAATATTTACCTCACTGCCTCGGCCTTTGGAATAGGTTGCTATTGGGGCACCGGGGGCATCACCTACTTTCAAGAATCTAAGGAACTCTTTGGCCTTGATCCCAAAGACAAGTTGTTGGGATTTATGTTTATGGGCTATCCAAAAGGTAAATGGCCAAACAGCAAGCGAAAACCCATAGAAGACAAGGTAACCTGGGTAGAGTAGCGTATCTTTCCGATGGGTAACACCTATGCTTTTTTATTTTTCAAAATTGCTGATGCGGATAGTAGATTCAAGATTGCTATGCCCTCAGGAAGAGACCGCTTAACGAAGGGATTTTAATTTCCTCACTTCCTTTTCGGTCAAAAAGCGCCAATTGCCCCGGGGAAGGTCTTTTTTGGTAAGCCCGGCAAACAGCACTCTGTCGAGCCTGGACACTTCGTATCCAAAGTGTTCAAATATCCGGCGAACGATTCTGTTTCGGCCACTGTGTATTTCTACGCCGAGCGCAATGCCATTTGCATCGAGGATGGCGATTTCATCCACTTTGGCCATGCCATCTTCCAGCGCTATACCTTCTTTTATTTTTTCAAAATGCTCCTTTTCTATGGGTTTATTGAGTTCGACCTGATACACTTTGGTGATTTCGTGCGAAGGGTGGGTCAGTTTTTTCGATAACTCTCCATCGTTGGTGAGCAACAGTACGCCGCTGGTATTTCTGTCGAGGCGGCCTACCGGATAAATTCTCTCCGTACATGCCTTGGCCACCAACTGCATTACTGTTTTTCGCTCCTGGGGGTCATCGGTCGTGGTAATAAAGTCCTTTGGTTTATTTAGCAATACATACACAGATTTTTCGCGGGAGAGGAGGATATTGCCATGGTGCACCTGGTCGCCGGCTTGCACCTGATAGCCCATTTCTGTAATTACTTTTCCATTTACCTTTATTTTACCATCTTTTATCAGTTCGTCTGCCTCACGTCTGGAGCATACACCCGACTGTGCAATGTATTTGTTGAGCCGGGTGGGTTCGTTGGGTTGAGAAGGAACTTCCGGCGATTTTGTCGAAACAGATTTATTCACAGGCCTTACGGCTTTTTTGCGCATTGGTTTTTTGTCAAATGCCATGGATATCAGATGATTATTTGTGCAAAAATAAAGAAAATTAGCGCTTAGTCCTCACCCTGATCGCCGATGGTGTTTTCTTCTGCAGCAAAGTCTTTGGGGGTAGGCAACTCTTTGAGGTCGTTGATGCCAAAATATTCCATGAAATTGCGGGTGGTTCCATAGATCAGCGGTTTGCCCACACTTTCTGATTTGCCTTTTATTTCGATGAGTTCTTTTTCGAGCAGTTTTTGCACAGTATAGTCGCAATTGACCCCTCGTATGCGTTCTACTTCAGATTTGGTGATGGGCTGTTTATAGGCAATGATCGAGAGCGTCTCCAGAGCCGAATTGGACATCCGCTTTTTCGATTGTTGTTTTAGCATAATGCCTATGCTGGCCTGGTAGGCCGGTTTGGAGTAAAAAAGGTACCCGCCACCCACCTTTGCTATTTCTATGGCAAAGCTATCTGACTGGTACCTTTCCTGCAACTGCCCGATCGCCCTGGCGATATCTTCCAATGGCACCTCCGCATCGAACATTTCGGCCAGACAGGCCTGGATTTCTTCTTGTTTGATGGGCTGGGCAGCACAAAATATGAGTGCCTCTACATGGTTTTGTAAAAAATCCAAATCAATTGCGATTGAGCTTGGCCTCTATGCTCTGCATGGTGTGCGGGACAGCGCGAAGCCGCTCTTTGGGTATCAGCTTGCCTGTATCGACGCAAACACCATAGGTGCCGTTTTTAATTCTGATGAGTGCATTTTCCAGATTGGCAATAAATTTTTGTTGTCTGGCAGCCAGTTGGCTCAGGCTCTCTTTTTCTGCGGTATCCGCTCCATCTTCCAGGACTTTGGCGTAGGCAAAGGTGGCATCGGTGCCACTATCGTCGTCTTTGCTCAAGGTAGCTTTCAGACTTTGCAATTCCTTCCTGGCCTTTTCCAGCTTTATGTTGATGAGCTCTTCAAACTCCTGTAGTTCAGAACTGGAATACGCTTGTTTTTCATCATTTCCCATAGCAAATCCTTTTAAGATAAAACGCTTAATTAAAATAAAGCCCCAAAAATAGGATAAGATTCCTAAACAAAAAATAATCTCATTTTAGAATTTATCCCTCATTACGAGCTACTTTTAAATAAGTAAAAGCCTTCAAAAGGTTACATTTCCACATATAAATGTATCATTGCCACCATCATGAAAAGAATATTCCGAGTCACGAGCACATCACTTTATTTATATTTTGTCGCAGTCGTTTTCACCCACGCGCAACCCGTGGCACTGGTGATCCACGACGGGGCAGGAAACATTGAAAAACAATATTTTCCGGACACGATAGCGCAACAATATCGTCAAAAACTTGAGGAAGCTCTGCTTGCCGGATATGACATCTTGCAGCGAGGAGGCACCAGCATGGACGCCATACACGCTGCCATAGTGCTGATGGAAGACAGTCCATTGTTCAACGCGGGCAAAGGAGCGGTGTTTACCCATGCCGGTACCAACGAAATGGACGCTGCGCTCATGGACGGAGCCACGCTGAAGGCAGGCGCAGTGGCCGGGGTAAAGCATATCAAGAACCCAATAAGTGCAGCAAGAGCCGTCATGGATCATTCACCACATGTGATGCTCACCGGAAAAGGAGCCGAGGAGTTTGCCCAACAGCGAGGCATTCTTCTGGTAGACTCTTCTTATTTTTATACAGAAAAAAGTTACCGGCATTGGAAGAAGGCCAATATGGATGGCAGACGAGAAGAAGGAATATACCTCGGAAGAAATAATCAATACAAATTTGGAACGGTGGGGGCAGTGGCGCTGGATATCCATGGCAATATTGCTGCCGGTACTTCCACCGGCGGCATGACCAACAAACGGTACGGCCGAGTGGGAGATTCACCAATCATTGGTGCCGGCACATACGCCAACAACAGCACCTGTGGTATTAGTGCCACCGGGCACGGCGAATACTTTATCAGATCGGTGGTAGCCTACGACATCTCTGCACTCATGGAATACAAAGGCCTGGATATTCAATCGGCTGCCGATAGAGTCATTAAACAAAAATTAAAAGAACGGGGAGGCGAAGGCGGCGTGATTGGCCTGGACAAGCAAGGGAACGTGATGTTTTCATTCAATACTAAAGGTATGTTCAGGGCTTACATCAAAGAAGACCAAATACCCCGGGTTTTCATTTACGAATAAGGTTTTTTGTCAGCCTGGAGGCATCTAGCAGCGATTGGCCGTTTTCTTAAAATCAACATGTGACAATCAGGCTCGAATTCAATCAGTCACCTAAACCGATACAAAACCATAAGCCTGGCAACTTTTACCGCATCGCGCAGTGGGATTGACAACTTAAAATTAGGTACTTTTGGGGCTGTAAACCAGTGATGACCTATGAAGGAATTTTGGAACGAGCGCTACGGGCAGTCGATGTATGTGTTTGGCAAGGCACCCAATGTTTTTTTGCCGAACAGATCAGTTTGCTTGAAAAAGGGAAAGTGTTACTTCCGGCCGAAGGCGAAGGCCGCAATGCGGTTTATGCCGCGTTGAAAGGTTGGGAGGTGCACGCTTTCGATTTTAGCCAGACAGGCAGAGACAAAGCCTTGCAACTGGCCAAGGAGTATGAAGTGAATATAGCATATCAGTTGATCGATGTAGACGGGTTTGAGCCATCGGATAGTTACCATGCCATTGGGCTGATCTACGGACACTTTGCAGGGTCAGAACGGAAACAACTCTTCGAGAAACTTGCAAACGCCTTGCTTCCCGGGGGGCATATCATCATAGAAGTGTTTAGCAAAAACCAACTGGGTCGGGAATCGGGAGGTCCCAAAAGTCAGGACTTGCTCTACAGCAGAGAAGAAATTAAGGATCTTTTACCAAATCTTGATTTTATGGTGCTCGAAGAAATGAAAATCGATCTGAATGAAGGTGCCAATCACCAGGGCGAAGCAGCCGTGATACGAGCATTGGCCACAAAAAGAACATGGTGACCCCAAGTCCGTCAAACGGTGATGCTAAAGGCACTGATTTTGAGATCAAACTGCGATAGCAAGCTACTGATGGCATCAGGTACCCTGCATGGTCGTTTGGTGCTTTTTTTTACAAAAGCCAAAATGGTCTGGGCTGAGTGCAGCAACTGGCCATGCTCATTGTACAGACCATAATCGAACTTTAATCTGGCAGCGCCCACGAGTTTGACCTCCAGGTCTATGCTGATCAGATCATCATAATAAATGGGTTTGACAAAGTGCAACTGCATATCTACGACCGGCATCAGTATTCCATTTTCTTCTATCGTCTTGTACGGCAGGCCCATAAACCTAAACCATTCCCACCGGGCATATTCCAGATATTTTACATAGTTGGAATGATGCACAAAGCCCATCTGATCTGTATCGACATATGCAGCTCGCACTTTTATTTCTAAGCCGTCTTCCATCAATGCCCGCAATGCTCATCGTGGTGATGGTCGCATACGATGTCGCTGTCTACGAGCTTACCCGCCAAAAAATCCGCCACCACGTCTGAGGCGAGGCCATGGCAGCCGCGCACTACCTCTATGCCAAATGACCGAAGCATATCGAGGGCACCTTTGCCCATATTGCCGGCCAGCAGTATATTTACGCCCAATTCCTTTAGCGTTGAGGCAATGTTCGATTTGCAGCCACATCCTTCGGGCGCTTTCAGCATTTCCTTTACCAGGATATTGCCGGCTTCGTCAGTGTGGTAAATTGCATAATAGCTACAATGGCCAAAGTGGTCATCGACCTGGTTGTTTTTAATGGGAATGGCAATTTTCATCGTTCTTAAATTTTAAAGGTCCTTTAATTTTGTTTCTTCCTGGTCTCCTGTCTTAGCAATGGCAATCGCCTTTCCGTTCAGCAGGGCGTCTGCAATTTTTTTATGCGCCGATTCCAGTATTCTGCCAAAGGTCTGCCTCGAAATCTTCATTTTTTCTGCAGCCAGCTCCTGATACAGCCCCTCATAGTCTCTAAGCCTGATGGCCTCGAATTCATCCAGGTCAAGCCTGATTTCCTGCAATTTCACCATGGGTATGCCCCTGGGCTTGTAATAGGTGGTTTGCGGATCGGATGCTATATGTCTCCGGCACTTGGTTCTTGGCATATGCTCATAATTAGAGCTGCTAATTTAGGCATATGCTCAAAATAAACAAGTCGCTTCTATATTTTTTTATGTATTTCAATTCGAAATTGGCCTAGCCGCGCAGATGACCAGGCAGATTGTGGTGTGGGTTCTACAACGATTGAAAATAAATGCACACTATGCTGCGGTGGTAGTGCCGTCAGTTTGCTTGCGCGCCGTTGGCACAGTTTTTCTGCTATATAATATTGTCAATCAAATGTTTAATCAAAATTTTATGATTATGAAAAATATTAAATCTTTTGCCGGAGCCATGATGGCAGCCCTCTTGTGCTTAGCGATGTGGCCTGCACAAGCTCAAAGCAAATACGGAGAAATAGAAAATACTCAGGACAAAATCGAGGATTTATACCTGAAAGTTTACACCATCGTGGATGACTACCCTCACATGACCCATGAGTACATCTACGACGGAGATAAACTGACCGGAGTGCGCATAGACGGGGTCGATAATAAGCGGGCTAAAGACCAATTGGAGATTTATCTGGTCGATCTGGAGAACCTCAAAAGAAACATTTATAACCAGAGCAATAGGTTTGGAATATATTATACCACCGAAACCGAACCTAAGCCAAAAATGGGTTACCGCGATTTTTATTCAGAATTGCAGAGCAACCTGAGCTATCCCGAAAGGGCTAAAGACAACAATGTAGAAGGAACCGTTTTCGTGAAGTTTGTCGTCGATCACAATGGCGAGATTAGCTTTGTAAAAACTGCTGAAGACATAGAAGCTCCTATGGATTACATAGTAGATGCCATGAAAGAAGAAGCAAAAGAAGCTGTATTGGCAACTTCAGGACAATGGGAACCCGCCAAAATAGGAGGTGTACCTGTAGCCGAGTGGATGCTGATACCAGTACAATTTAAGCTGGAGGACAATTCATATTTCTTAAGTCCGCTATAATATCAAAGTTTAGAAAGCAATCATTCATTAAAAAAACCGGAAGGATTTGCCTTCCGGTTTTTTTTGACATCTGGTGGAAAAACCTGTGACCGCAGGTGGTGAGGGATATAGAGTATGTAAAAGCAATTAGATTTAGCCTATAATCTTTATCATAAAAAAGTATTCAGTAGCCTTGCGCCATGCTTCCTGGTCTTCTACGGCAGTCAGGCTACCCTTATTTTTTTCTTAGCTTGTACATCGCCGATGCGTGCGGTTCAAGTGCTATGGTAAAATTGTCTTCCCAGGTCTGCTCTTCTCCACTCCACAACTCCCCAAAAATGTAGGTGCCCGTGAGATCGAGGCGCTCGAATGTCAAGGATAGTTGTTGCTTTTTGTCAGATAGATTAAACACTGCCAGATATTGCTCATCAGTTTGTTGGCTGTCTGCCATCCATACCGACTGTTCCACATCCTGAAAAATCACCCTGTTGTTGGTGCTGTTTTGGTTTACATTCAACAGCTCCTGATTGATCAATAGCGAAAGGGTGAAGTCGTTATTCTCTGGGAGGTACCCCCCCATCATCAGAGGTGAGCGGAAAATCGCCCAGAGATTCATTAAGGTGATTTGTTCTGTTTCGCTCAGGCGCGAATACTCATCTGTCACTTCCTCAGAGGTAGCATTGAAAAGACCTGCCTCCCACGCTCCTACGCCATTTTTTCTCAGTTTGCCGAGCGGCAGCATGTCTGCATCGGGCCAATGGTTTTCGGTGATGTATGGCGCCCATATGGCACAAAGGTCAAACATATTTTTCAGGCTTTCCCAGCTATCCCAAAAATCATTTGATATTCTCCACAAATGGGCATGTTCGCGTAAATCCCTGGCGGCCATTAGCGGTGCTGCTCCCGGAGACAGGCTCAGCACGATGTCGCGCGGATGTTCACGAAGCGCCTTGCTCAAACCCTGTACCTCGTCGACACGATATGGCCGCGACATATCATCTGCTTTGATGTAGTCCACACCCCAGTCAGCATACAGCTTGACGATCGATCGGTAGTAGTCCATTCCCCCGGGGTGGGTCATATTGATTCCGTGCATCACACTAGTCCATTCGCACCGATTGTTCGCTTCTGCCACCTCATCAGCAGTGTAAGCGGTGCCCAAGATCGGCGATTTGTCTTTTGCAGCATTCCAGGGAATACCCCGCATAATGTGAATTCCAAATTTGAGCCCTTTGCTGTGTACATAGTCGGCAATCGGCTGAAACCCCGCTCCCCCGACGGCAGAAGGAAACTTAACCGTGTCGGGGATCAACCTGCCATATTCATCCATCAATTGTGGTGGCTCGGGATCTTCATTCCACTCCGATGTCGGAAATGTGGGCGGATGGTACCATCCGGCATCCACTACGACATACTCCCAGCCGTAGGCTTTCATATTGCTGGCCATATAATCTGCCACGGCTTTTATCTGCGCCTCTGTGACACCAATGCCAAAGCTGTTCCAGCTATTCCATCCCATCGGAGGTTTGGGCGCCAAAGCCGCTAGGGAGGGCGCTTCGACGGTGGCCTCTTGTGTTTGAGACGCTGGATTGCAGGCTGCTGCCAGCATAATGCAGATGAATAAAACCGAAAAAACAGCTCTCTGGCAGCCGGAGTACTTCGAAAAAATCAGGGTGTTGTTCATATCTATCAGGAAAAGTTGTGTATCAATAGAGATATAACACAATTATAAAACATCTTTCTTACCTTATGATGACAGCAATTTTTATTTTTTTGTACATCGACCATGCCAGACGTCTCATTCATTGTTTTTTTTAGCTTAGATTTAATTGAGAAAAAAATCCCTGAACCCAGGCCTAACAGACCTCGGCGATCGGTAAACCCAGAAAAAAAGGCAATCAGCTTTGTTTTCGTTTTACGGAAAAAATATTAAAACTCAACCCGGCATGAGTAAGGGTACAATGTTAGAAAAGGGTTATTTTTACAAAACAAAGACAATCATTTTTTTGACATGAAACACCTATCTCAAGTCGCAGCACTATTATTGACCTTGACTTTTTGCATCAACTGCCAGCCCCCCCAGGATGCAAAGCTGGCTGTAGCTCACAAAGAGACGCAGATCACGATTGAAAATTCATCCATGAGCTTATTTACCTACCACGCTGGCGAAAGACAAGAAATTAGCATTCGCCCACCTGTATTTGAAATTGATGGAAAGCTTGTTCAGGGAATTTTCGATTCGCCAATACTGGAAAATGAACGAATACTGCCACATCAGCAATCATGGGAATATGTGTTCAGTGGAACCCTGTCGCAATTGCCCTCAATCACTTTGAAGATCATTGTGCAGATCCCTGATCACAATCCTTTAATCCGATTTCAATATCAGCTGCAATCTGATCAGGCACATGCCCTGACTAAATCACTGGGTGAGGATCAGCTGGAGTACTTTGCTGTAGGAGCGCAGGATTTTGATTCGTTTGCAGAAATCCGGCTTTCCGAATTTTTTGAGCTGCAACATACATATCTGCCGACTGAGCATCAATATTACCACGCAGACTTCAATAACAATATCGCTGTAATGGGCCCCATTTTTACGGCCAGCAATGACCAACAAAGTATGCTGCTGGCCTACGAACACGGCTCTCAGTTGCCCGACCGATATGTGCAATTTCAGTTGAGTGACAAACATGAAATAACAGTAGAAGCCGTAAAAGGCAATTATCATCATGGTCAGAAAATCGGAGGGGCGAATGATACATTCGAATCCATTTGGTTTATTGCGGGAAGCATCGAGGGCAGCAGGCACGAACTCGCCCAGGCATTCAGAAGTTTTATACTCAACAACCAGTCTGCCAATACCGCCAGCCGGACTCCGTACATTTTTTACAATTCGTGGAACTACCAGGAACGAAACCAGGCCTGGAACGGCACACCATACCTGCACGAGATGACGAGAGAAAGAATGCTGGAGGAAATAGAAGTGGCCCATCAAATGGGTATAGAGGTGTTTGTGGTTGATGCCGGTTGGTTTGGCAAAACCGGCGACTGGATAGCTAGCAAAGAGCGCTTCCCGGATGATCTTGAGGATGTGAAAACAAGTCTTAAAGACAAAGGTATGCAGCTTGGCCTATGGTTCAATGCCGCTGCGGCGGTATCAAGCAATATGCTCGCCGCAAACAAAGGAAACATCATGACCATCGACAATGTCGTTCCCCAACCACACGCAGTATGGGAGACCGAAAAGAGTCTTAACATGTGCATGGTGAGTTCATTTTTTGAGGACTATGCCGATGAGCTCATTCGTGTGGCAGAAAAATATGGCGTTCGCTACTTCAAGTGGGACGCCTTTCCGCAGTATGGCTGCAATGCTTCGGGGCACTTCCATGGTACATCAGACAACCCGGCTGAGGAAAGAGCACACAATTATTCTTTCCTTTTGCCAATATACATGGCCAAAGTCGCAAACAGGATTTGTGAAAAATTTCCCGATGCCATTGTTGATTTCGACCTTACCGAAGGTGAGCGGGCATTTGGGCTGGGCTTTCTGGCTGCAGGCAAGTTTTTTGGCATCAATAATGGCCCATATTATTATTCGCTAGACGACCCGGAGTATGCACCGGGTGGTGGCATGGGAGCCAATGTGCTGGTGTTTCCGGGTATTGCCCGGGCCGCCAACGCCCGACAAGCACTGGCATATGACGCATGGATTCCTTCCGTTTTGTTCTTGACACATTACCTGCCTGATGATCCTGAGTATTCGCAGTGGCTCAACCTCGGCTCACTGATCCTGGGGCAAAATGGCATTTGGGGCGACCTGCCGGCAGTTTCAGAAGAAGGAAAAAATCGCTTCGGCACCACACTTGAAAAGTACAAACAGGTTCGCGATCATATCACCCGGGCTTATCCTGTCAGAAAGGGCGCTTTTGGCGGATCGCCGGAAATTCATGAGAAAATAGATCCAGAAACCGGAAAGGGCGTGGTAGTCATTTTTTACAACTATAAAAACGCCTGGAACAAAAGTGCTGACCATGCCTTTCCTGGTAAATTTACTTACGTGACCCACCACAAGCCCGATCAAAAATTCTGGACTAACCTCGATGCTGAGGTTACATTTGATACCGACGGCCATGCCTTTATCTCCAAAAGCTTCGATGGCCCCGGTGCTGCGATTGTTTTTTTTGGAACGGAATAGTATGTATTATTTACAGATATCATTACTTCTGTAGCCTGGCCGGTGCGATCTTGCGGCGGTGTACCATTTTCGCTAAAGCCTGCGATGTCTCCGAAGTGTGATTGTTGTCGGGGCGTGGGCTATACCGCACATGGAGTTCTTACCGTGTCCCACTGTCAATGACCCATTATGTAGATAATATTTCTCTCATTTTGTAGAATATATTTCCTCATCAAAACACATTTCAGCTTAAAATAAGGAGCCAATGCCGTTTATCGGGCAATTGGAACACCCTCAGCTATATGGCACAATATTGACTAGTGTGCCAACTACACAAAACAAAAATTAAGAAAATGATAGATAAAACAGCTAAAAAAGTAGGTACGGTTACAGGAGTATTTCGTACCCGTGAAGATGCGGAAAAGGCCTATGAATCTTTGATCCGCAGGGGCTATAGCCGAGACGAGATTACGGTGCTTATGTCAGATAAGACTCGTGATACACACTTCAAAAATTCCGAAGTAATACATGATGAAGGAAATAAGTCGATGGAAAAGGCCGGAGTGGGTTCAGCTATTGGCGGTAGCATAGGCGGAATAGTAGGAGCCATAGCGGCCATAGGCACTTCAATCGCCTTGCCGGGCATAGGTCTCATCATTGCCGGTCCCATATTGGCCGGGCTGGCAGGCGCAGGTGCCGGGGGGCTTACGGGTGGACTGATCGGAGGTCTGATTGGAGCCGGAATCCCAAAGGAAAGAGCCGAGATTTACGATCGAAGCATCCAAAAAGGCGGGGTAGTACTTGGCATTACTCCAAAAAATGACTCAGATAGTCAGGCCATCACCGAAGATTGGAAAACCTACCGTGGCGAAGAAATATATGGCCCTGACAGGCAATCTGCTGTGCTTTAATCACTCGTTTAACTTTAATCAAATAATAGTCATGAAAAAAATATTTGTGTTAGTACTTGCCTGTTTCCTTGTCGTGTGGACAGGGCATTCCATTTCTGCGCAAGATGCTCATAAGCAAAAGGATGGTAAAAAAAATGGTGTGAATGAGAAGGAAATGAGGAAAAAAGCCCAGGCTGATTTGGAACAAAGGTTTCCGGGTGTAAAAGATCAACCTGTCACCTGGGATCACTCAAAATCCGGAGCAAACACAGCCTACTTCTTAGTTGGAGACAAAGAGTATATGGCTGAATATGATAGAAATGGAACCTGGTCCAAGACTTATGAGAAAAAGGAATGGAACGGAAATGTGCCCGCTACCGTACGCGATGGATACAACAAAAAGTTTAAAGATCGCGAAGTAAAAAGCTATTGGGAACTCTCAGAATCAAAAGACAAAGGCCAAAACGGTTACCTGTTTTATTACAATGATGAGGGCAACAACGTTCGCAATTTTGAAATGGATAGAGAGGGCAATTTAACAAGCGAAGATCAGTACAACTATCCTCATTGATATTTTTAATTTACATGTTTTAAAAACTAAAAAGGCGGGAAAACACCCGCCTTTTTTAGTAGCAATGATTTTCTTGCGCCAACAGAGTTAGGTCGATACCTGGCACTGAATCTCCGGAATATCTTCCAGGGCTTTGAGCAACTCGTCCTTGGGGCTTACCAAATATTTGCGCGACATCAGATCCACTGAGATGTTTTCACTTTCCTCCACCAGGTTCAATTTAAAGGCACACTTGCCAGGATGCTGGCTGATGATGGCTTCGATCCGGTCTATAAGTTGCGAACTAATGGAGATGGGTTTCACATGAACCTGCACTGTTTTGCTGAGTTTATCTCTGATTTCGCTGAGCAATTGCATGCTGTTGATCTTGAATTCGGGCCGCTGGTCTCCCCAGGGCTTGGTGGTAACTACTCCTTTCAAATATAAAAACCATCCCGTGACCATAAATTCCTTGAAGCGGATGTAGTCGTCGGAAAAGAGATAAAACGTATGGCTGTCTTCGTAGCCTTCGATGGTCATTATACCAAAGGGTTTGCCGTTTTTGGTGACTTTATGGGCCACTTCCGTCACGATGCCGGCCAGGGAAAGTTCGCTGCCGATGCGGTTGTCCATTTCTTGCAGGTCGGCAAACTTGTTTTTGGCAAAAGAAATGATCTCAAACTTAAACTGGTCGAGCGGGTGGCCAGAAATGTAAAAGCCCACCACCTCTTTTTCAATTTTCAATTTTTCCAATTCGCCATAGGGTTCGCAATCGGGCACCCTGGGCACCGGCACAGCCAGCCCACTATCGCCACCAAAGAGACTTTGCTGGGCAGCATTTTTTTCAGATTGCTCTTTGTTGCCGTATCGGATGGCCTTTTCGATCAGGTTCATGTCATTGTCGGGCTCAAAGAGGAATTGCCTCCTGTGGTGGTTTTCGAAACAATCGAAGGCTCCGGACATGGCCATGCACTCAAAGGTTTTTTTGTTCACTGCCCGAAGGTTTACCCGGGTGGCAAAGTCAAAAATGTCTTCAAACGGTCCCTTTTCCCGTTCCTGGATGATGGCCTGCACGGCTGCTTCACCAGCGCCTTTAATGGCACCCAGTCCAAATCGGATTTCGCCGGCTTTGTTCACTTCAAAGTTGAGACCCGATTCGTTGATACTCGGGCCGAGCACCTTGATGCCCTGGTGGCGGCACTCTTCCATAAAGAAGGTCACTTTGTCTATCTGGCTTTGGTTGTGCGTGAGCACCGAAGCCATAAACTCCGCCGGGTAGTGTGCCTTGAGGTAGGCCGTTTGATAGGCCACAATCGAGTAGCAGGTGGAGTGAGACTTATTGAAGGCATACGCTGCAAAAGCTTCCCAGTCTTTCCAGACTTTTTCGGCCACAGCCACATCATGCCCATTCGTTTTGCAGCCATCGAGAAATTTGGGCTTCAATTTTTCAAGCAAGGCCAGGATTTTCTTTCCCATCGCCTTGCGCAGCACATCGGCATCGCCTTTGGAGAAATTGGCCAACTTTTGCGAAAGCAACATGACCTGCTCCTGATACACGGTGATGCCATACGTTTCGGCGAGGTATTCTTCCATGGCCGCTATGTCGTAGGTAATTTCTTCTTCCCCGTGCTTGCGCTTAATAAAATTTGGAATATACTCCATAGGCCCCGGCCGGTAGAGGGCGTTCATGGCAATTAGATCTTCAAACTTATCTGGTTTCAATGCCCTGAGGTGCTTTTGCATACCGGCGCTTTCGAACTGGAACGTGCCATTGGTATGGCCTTTTTGGTACAATTCAAATGTCTTGGCGTCGTCTAAGGGAATGGCATCGATATCGATAATGACCCCATGACCCTTTTCGATATATTCCAGGGCAGTTTTAATAACGGAAAGCGTTTTCAAGCCCAGAAAGTCCATCTTGAGCATACCCGCATTTTCTACCACACTGTTGTCGAATTGGGTCACGTACAGATCGGAATCTTTGGAAACACTCACAGGAATAAACTTGGTGATATCGTCTGGAGTGATAATGACCCCGCACGCATGTATGCCCGTGTTGCGCACCGAGCCTTCCAATATACGCGCCTGGCGCAATACTTCACCTTCTTTGGTTCTGGCCTGGCCGATTTCTTCGAGCTCGGGCACTTCTTTAAAGGCCTTTTCGAGTGTGGTACCTGGTCGCTCCGGCACCAGCTTGGCCAGGGCATTGGCACTGGGCAGGGGCAGCTCCATGACGCGCGCGGCATCTTTGATAGACGACTTGGCAGCCATGGTGCCGTAGGTGATGATCTGCGCTACCTGGTTGCGTCCGTATTTTTTTACTACATAATCTATTATTTTCCCTCTGCCTTCATCATCAAAATCGATATCAATATCGGGAAGCGACACGCGGTCGGGATTGAGAAAACGCTCAAACAGCAGATCGTAGGCAATGGGATCGACATTGGTGATACCAATGCAATAAGCCACCGCCGACCCAGCAGCCGACCCACGACCGGGCCCTACCGATACCCCGATCCGCCGCGCTTCGGAAGTGAAGTCCTGCACAATGAGAAAGTAGCCCGGGTAGCCTGTGTTTTTGATCGTTTCCAGTTCGAAGTCGAGCCGATCCCTAATCTCAGGAGTAATTTCCGGATATCGTCTTTTTGCCCCTTCGTAGGTGAGATGGCGCAGGTAATCGTCTTCAGTTTCGAACCCTTCCGGAATACCGAAAGCCGGCAAAAGCACTTCTCGGTCGAGCTGGTATTTTTCGATCTTATCTACCAGTTCGTTTATATTTTCGATTGCTTCAGGAATATCCGCAAAGAGGTCTTTCATCTCCTTCTGGGTTTTGAAATAATATTCCTGATTGGGAAATCCATACCGGAAGCCCCGCCCCCGGCCAATCGGGGTCGATTGCAATTCGTTTTCCTTTACACAAATGAGTACATCGTGCGCGTTGGCATCGGCCTGGTTGAGGTAGTACACATCGTTGGAAGCGATCACCTTCACATCGTATTTTGCAGCAAAGCGGAGCAAGACCTCATTTACCCGGTTGTTTTCTTCCAGGCCATGGCGCAGCAGTTCGATGTAAAAGTCTTCGCCAAATACACGGAGCCACCATTTGAGGGCATCTTCGGCCTGGTGCTCGCCCACATTAAGTATCAGACTGGGAAGCTCGCCGCTCAATCCACCGGATAGCGCAATGGTATGCCCCGCATAATGGGCGATCAGCTCCTTATCTATTCTCGGATATAGGCCATACAGTCCTTCGGTATATCCATATGAGCTCAGTTTGGCCAGGTTCAAGTATCCTTGTTTGTTTTTGGCCAGCAATACCTGGTTGAAGCGTTTGTCGGGGTTGTCTTTGGTGAATTTGAGCTTTTGCCGTTCTTCGGCCACGAAAAACTCGCAGCCGAGAATGGGTTTAATGTCATTGGCCAATGCTTCGCGCACAAATTTGAATGCTCCAAACATATTGCCCAGGTCGGTGAGGGCCACAGCGGGCATCTCGTACTCTTTGGCTTTTTTGATAATGCTCTTGATATTGGGCGTAGCCTGGAGCACAGAAAACTGGGAATGCATGTGCAGATGGCAAAAAGGGGTGGTCACCTCTCGGAGTACCTTGGCGCTGTCTGTAAATTTTACATTCGATTTTTTCTGTTTGGCAAAATTGGCCTCTGCCAGGTCAGGCGCTTCATACACGATGGCTGTAGGCACAGTATCGTCTGCCGGGCGTACCACCTTGTGTGTGAGCAAGCCAAAAAAGCAACGTGCATTGGCCGCTACGTCGTAGGCGGCATCGTGCGCATCGCCAAAACCCTCGCCAAAGAGCTTGTGGTGCAATTCTATGAGCGTTGGCCACTTAAACTGCCCCCCCCGACCACCGGGAATAGCACAAAATTCCGTGGCCACCAACTGGGTATCCACTGGTTCTTTGCTGGCAATCAAATTGCTCATACCACTGCGCAGGTACTCGCAACCCACTATTTTGATGTCGAAGTCCACTATGTTATGCCCTATGATGCGATCTGCCCGGTGCATATCCTGACTAAAGCGTTCGAGCACTTCGGCCAGTGGCACTCCTTCATCCATAGCCCGCTGGGTAGATATGCCATGGACTTTTTCTGCATTGAAGGGTATGGTAAAGCCGTCGGGCTTCACGATCAGATTTTCGTTGGATAGCAGCTTGCCTTTATTGTCGTGCAGTTGCCAGGCGATTTGTACCACGCGAGGCCAATTGTCAAATTCGTCGAGTGGCGCCTGCTTGTTTTTTGGCAGACCGGTAGTTTCCGTATCAAAAATCAGGTACATAGTTATGGATCAGGAGATTAAAACAGGGCGATATTTTTTATGTCGGGCCCATTACAAACAAGGGAGCTAACTTATATAAAAATCAATGCATTTGAAATGTAAGTGCCCGGAGAATATGCGCAAACCTCATGCACACTCCGGTTTTTTAAAAAAACTGTTGCAGGATATTGCAGGCAGAAAAAGAAACTAAGCAGCACGAATCAGTTGGAAAACAAAAGGTCAATTTAATATCTTGAAAATAATGACGGCTCTGTTGAAAATTCTAAAATCCCAAATATATTCTGACAAGGAATAATTCAAAATCCACGGGGTTTTTAGGTATTTGGTGTTTAGATTTCGATCAATATTTGTTTAATGATTTTTATGTTTGGTGCTTGGCCGGACATTGTGGACAGATTAATTAGGCGATATGTCAGATTTTACACAATCAAAAACTATAAATATACTGAGTGGAGCCGGCATGGCCTTGCTGGTTCCGGGCGCCATGGCGCTTGTTTCTATTCCGATTCCCCTCATTTTTAATGAAAAAGGATCGCTTGCCGGACTGGTGATCACCGCCTTACTTTGCCTTGGAATCGGTGCCGCCAGCTACAAGGTGTATGACAAAGACAGCGAAATGCCACTGACCAAACTGATGGTAATGATCTCATTGGGCTGGATGTTGGTGGCTTTGGCGGTTTCCATACCCTTTGTCCAACATGGCATCCACTATGGCCAGCTTTCAGACAGCCCTCCCGATGTCACCAGATTTTCGGATTTTACCAATGCGTTGTTCGAATCTGTGTCGGGTATTACCAGCACAGGCCTTTCTATGGTGCAACAGGAATCTACCCTTACACGAACCCTGCAATGGTGGAGGTCGCTATCGCAATGGGTAGGAGCCATAGGATTTGTGGTGCTGGTGGCATTTTTTCATAACCCGGACTCAAACACCATCGGAAAACAATTTGAACATGATACCCTCACCAGGGCAGTTGCAGCACCTGGAATTAATTTTTACAAATTTTGGTGGATTTACCTCCTATTAACGGTTTTGGCCATTTCAATTTATTTATTCAATGGTCTTTCGCTCTGGCAAGCCGTCAACCATGGGCTAACCGGTATAGCCACCGGAGGGTTCACGGTGACCGATGATAGCTTTACGGATTATCCGGCCAAAGTCAGGCTGGCCACTATTGCCATCATGGTGCTGGGAAGTCTCAGTTTCTACCTTTATTACTTGTTGCTGAGGCATGGCAGGTTCCGCAGGTTTTTTACCGATCGTCAGAATATAGTGTATGCCAGCCTCATGCTGGTCGGAATTATGGCCATTGGCTCGCTTAACCAAAATGCCGGCATCTCCTGGTTAGATTCTTCATTTCAGTTTACTTCTGCCCTGGGCACGGCCGGCTTTCAGAGCAATAAGCTAGACCAGTGGCCAATGTTTTCTATGTTGGTATTGACCATAGTCATGCTCATTGGCGGCACCTCCAATTCCACCACCGGAGGCATTAAAATATTCCGGTTTTGGTTTATGCTAAAAGGTCTGTTTTTCGAATTGGGAAAACTGATGTTTTCTCCGGAAAGCACGACCATCAGTAAGCACGACCAAAACAATACGGAAAATGAAAAGCTCCATCAGGATGCGCGGGTTACTGTTTACCTGTTTATCCTGGGCTGGGTGGTAGTCTATGTGGTTTTTACATTGATTTTTGCTTACCTCCTGGCAGATGAGTACACGCTGCAACAAATCTTGTTTGAAAGTGCTTCCGCATTTGGCAATGTTGGCCTCAGCTCAGGGATTACCGGCCCCGATATGCTGCCGATAGCCAAAGTACTCATGATAGTGCTCATGTACCTTGGCCGGCTGGAATTGTTGCCTCTATTGGTGCTGACAGGCTGGCTAAGCGGGTCAGGTACCTCGGCAAACACTAAAATACCATAGGAAAAACGGAAACACGCAATGCTGCGTGACGAACTTTTAAGCTTTTTCTGGAAAAAAAATCCTGCTAGCGGGCATCGGCCAGGCGGCCAACCATAATGCCCGTTTGGCTTTTGTGCGCCTGCAGGTAGTCGCTGAGCGGCTTGTTCGATATTTCCACCTTTTTGCTTTGGGTGCTGGCGTGCATCAGATGTATCCGGCCATTTTGCTCCACGGCAATCCCCACATGCGATATGTCCAGATCGTCCCTGGAGATGGTAATGGCGATTAAATCACCGGGCTGTATGTTGCTTTCAAGGCTTTCGACAAGCGCTTTGGGAAGATAGTAATAGCTCCTTGATCTGATGCCTGCTTCGATCTGCAACATGGCCTCGACTGTTTCACGGTTTTGCAATTGAGCATAATGCTGTGGGTTGGCAGACATAAAGCCAACCTGATTTTTGTATTCCTGCCCCCCGATTTGGTGGCTTATATCTTTTAGAATTCCTCTTTGTTGGTTGTCGTATATCCAGTCAGAAAAATAATGCAGCCGCGAAGGATACCCCGCTATCTGTCCATCTCTATATCGCAAAAATTGCAATTGCCGGGCATAGGCTTCCAAAGAATAATCTCCCAGTTGGGCAGTACGCGCCATGGCCACCACGGTTTCCACAAAGGTAGTGCAGTCTAGTCCTTCCAGGTTTATGACCAGCGATTCTCCGCCTGGCATTTCCAGGGTATGCTCTACGTACGGGGTATGTATCAGCCCTTCGCCAATCAGCACCACCAGATCGCTGACTGGCTTGGTATGGCTGTCCATGCACCACAAGGCCATGAGGGTAGAGTCGAGTTTTGCCCGGCTTACTGCAGTACATACCGCTTGCGCAAAAGCATAAGAAGGAAAGAGTGAAATGAGCAAAAAGATCAGACGCATTTTTTTTAAAATGTATAACTGCTCGTATAAGAAACGCAAGTGGTTTCGAAGCACTTTACTGTCCATCTACATTGAGCAAAATGTGCGATTAGACTCAAATTTAACTTTTTAACACTAACCGTCAAACCGAAGATTTTGGCTTTGAAATTTACCTTAACGGTAATAACTCAAGTTTCGAATGCATAAATCAAGATTTTATTTAATTGATTATTAATGCTTTATGTATATTATCTCGGTGTCGCTCAGTGAAAAAACTATGTGAGCCTCCGTGGTACAAAAATAAACCACAGGTTGCCCGGAGATAAAACAGAGTTGCACAAAACACTAATACCTGAATACGTAACCGGTTCATTATCAATTCAATATACTTTTTACATCTTTTACAATAGCTTACGGATCAACCGATTATACCCAAGTGCG
Source organism: Cyclobacteriaceae bacterium (assembly GCA_012033595.1). Lineage (GTDB taxonomy): Bacteria > Bacteroidota > Bacteroidia > Cytophagales > Cyclobacteriaceae > JAAUQL01. Next base: position 42,201 of record JAAUQL010000011.1, read on the forward strand.
AAACATGAGTAATAATGAAATCTGCGGGAGTAAATCTACAGTTCATTATCTTTAACTAGGTGCACAAGTAGGTGCTCATGGTCGATGCGTCCTGACCAAATTCCACTTAATTCATATTGAGTTGTACAGGCTTTCTGTACCTTAAAATGGTGTTGGCTGAATCATGTGGCAGACAAAGAGCAAGTTATGTTTTCTGCCAATAGCCGGGAAATCCAAACCGATATTGCATCATCGGGCGTTTTGTTTTTGCGTTGTGGGGCTGGGGTTATCCCCTGGGTTTCATAATTTTGTTTGAATGCTGCTAGAACCCTGACTGCGGACGGGTTCCATCACATTTGCAATCGAAGAACACTGGTTTTTCAGCAGTCCTATATTTAAGTGTAAATTTGGAGAATAACAACGCTAAACTTGGCAGGCACAATGCAGGGCAATAAATATGTTTTCTTTTGGATTTCAATCCTGTTTTTTATCAGTGCGGGCGCATACAGTTATTTTTTTATCGCATTGCAGAACACTCCGGAAAAAATGTTGCGCAGGTTGCGGAGAAGTTGGGCAGAGAGCTGGACTATATCGAACCTTTAATAAATGCCCTTCGCGACACCATTGCCCAAGCCAAGACCCACACTTTCGAAATGCTGTTGCAGCCCGACCACTACCCATATTATATTTTTTCCAATAAAAGGATGGTGTTCTGGTCCAACAATCTCTATGCTCCCAAGTACCGCGACATACTTGGCACCTATACCCTGCGGTACATCGAAACTGAAAAGGGAAAATATGTAGTGCGCAAAGCACACCTGGAAAAGGGAAACAGAAAATATGAAATCGTCTTTCTGATCCCCCTGACGGAGACCTCAAACGTGGTAAACCAATACCTGAAAAATACCTTCAACGAACAGGTTTTTACCGACGCAAACTTTGAGATAAAAGGCGAAAAAGCCGAGGATTTCCAAGCACTACAGATTGAGGGCAACTATCTCTTTTCTTTGAAATTTGGTACTGCCTACTCCAACTCCGACCGCTACAACAACCTGGTTGCCCTCGTGCTCATTGGTCTGGCATTCCTTTTCCTCGGTCTCTTTATCAAAAAACAACTCAACGAACTGGTGAGAAAAAAAGATATCTTGTACGGCTTCCTGTTTCTACTTGGGTGCATACTGTTGCTGCGGGGTGCGATGCTGTGGGCCAGGTTTCCGCTCGATTTTGTATATCTGGGGCTGTTTGACCCAAAGCATTATGGCTCTACTCTGGTCAATCCATCGCTGGGCGACCTTCTGCTCAACCTGTTGTGTCTGTTATTTTTGGGCATTTATATTTTCAGGCATTTTCTGCGTTCGGCCCTGGTCAGGCGCATGCTCGGTAACTCCACCACCCAAAAGACCATATGGGCAGGCGTTCTTTTGTTCTTCAGTTTCTTTTGGCTGGCCGTGCATCACCAGACCATGAAAACCCTCAATGAAGATTCGCAATGGTCTATGGATATTTCGCAACAATTGGAATTTAATTACCTGAAAGTAATCGGCTACCTCTTGTTTTTTATCAGTGTGGTGGTGTATTTTCTGTTTGCACATATCAGCTTTAGGCTGGTGGGCAAGCTCACCAGACATCATGCACTTGCCCGGTACGGCGCCCTGGGAGCCGGCATGTTGCTGTTTCTTTCTATGGCCCTGCTCCTCCGATGGGATTTTGAAGTAGTGCTCGGCGTCAACCTTTTGTTTTTTTTGGCAGTGGATCACTTCAGACTGGGCAGGTACCTGGGCAAGCTCCAGTACCTTACATTTATTTACCTGTTTTCATTTGGCTTACCGGGGGCCATTATCGGGGTATATGCCAACTACCAACATTGGCAAAAAACACCGCATATAATAAATCGCGGCTTGCCAACCAATTGCTGGTGGAGCGCAATTTCTTTACCGAATTGCAACTGGCCGACGTTTCCCGTCAGGTAAAAGAAGATTTTTTTATTCAAAAAGATTGTTCAGCCCCTTTGCCTCCAAGTTGATTATTGAAAAGAAAATCAGGCGGGAATACCTTAACAATCTGGATAAATTCGACATTCAGATATTCGTGTTCAACTCCAGGGGTGAGCCTTTTGAGCAATTTAACCTGAACGAAAGCTACCATAGCCTGAAAGCCCGCCTGAGCGAATACAAAACGGAAACCGAAGGACTATACTTTATCAATCAGGCGCGCGGACAGGCTACCACGCGCTATATGGATTTTATTGAAATAAAAGACCGCGGCCAGGTGATCGGCTACGTGCTCATCGATCTGAGGCAGAAGCGCCTGGTGCCCAACTCGGTTTTTCCCTTGCTGCTCAACGAAAATCTGGATGCTCAGCAAATTGAAGGCACCGAACAGTACAGTTATGGGGTATTTATCGGCAAAGAATTGCAATACAACTACGGTGCATTTAACTATCGCAAAAACCTGGATGCCTTTGTAGAGCACTCCGACAAGCTGCTCGAAAAAGGAGTGAAAATCCAAGAATACTATCACCGGGCCTACCTGGGCGACAACAACAGATTTGTGATTGTTTCTTCAAAAGTACCCACTTTGTCTTCGCGTTTTGCCAATTTCAGCTTCCTGTTTCTAATCCACATTTTCACCATCCTGCTCATATTATTTGTTGTAGCATTCTATCAGGGAGCCAGGCATGTCAAGCTCAATTATTCAGCAAAAATCCAGCTTTACCTCAATTTCGCCTTTTTTGCACCACTGGTCATTGTGAGCATAGTGACGGTGAGCATCATCATACAAACCTTCAAAACCTCCCTCGAATCGCAGTATGTGGAATTTGCCGAAAATCTAAGCACCAAAATTTCTGGCCCGCTCAACAACTACAATCAGCAGGAAATAGAAAAAGAAGACCTCACAGACGAAATATTTCAAATGGCCGAAGTGGCCGATCTCGACCTCAATGTGTTCAGCACCAATGGGGCGCTGATCGGATCGAGTCTGTACCAGATCTACCAAAATGATATTCTTTCCAACTACATTGAGCCGCGGGCTTATATCAAGATCATCGAGGAGTCGGAATCGGCCTTTGTGCTCGAAGAACAGGTTGGGCAGCTCAGTTTCAAAAATGCCTACGTGGGAGTTCGCTCATACGATACCGGTGAAATCATTGGCATACTCAGCTTGCCGTTTTTTGCCTCACAGCGCGACCTGGAGCACAACATTGTGGAAGTACTTTCTAATATTATCAATATCTTCACTTTTGTATTTATCATATTCCTGTTTGTTTCATTTTTGGTTTCGCGTGGGCTAACCTTTCCCTTGCGGCTGATCACCCAGAAGATCAGACGCACCACGCTTTCGGCCTTCAATGAGCCACTAAGCTGGAATTCTGATGACGAAATCGGGCTGATGGTGGCAGAGTACAATCGCATGCTGGTAAACCTGGAGCACAGCAAGCAAGCGCTGGCCAAGAGCGAAAAAGAAAGCGCCTGGCGCGAAATGGCTCGGCAGGTTGCCCATGAGATCAAAAACCCTCTGACCCCCATGAAGCTCACCCTCCAACATATGAAGCGCGTAATCGACGACGAAGGGAGCAACGAGCACAGCAATGACAAAAAACAAAAACAAATCAATACTTTGCTCGAACAGATAGAAACCCTGAGCGACATTGCTACTTCTTTTTCTGATTTTGCAAAAATGCCCACTCCCCAGCTTGAATTGCTGGATATTGGGGCTCTTTTGCACGAAACCATCGACCTGTACAACAACAAGGAACTCGGGCATATACAGACCAATATTGCCCCCGGCGTCCACATGGTGGAAGGCGACCGAAAATGGCTCGGCAGGGCTTTTTCCAACCTCATCATCAATGCCTTTCAGGCGGTAAAAGACGATCAGAAGGCCAGAGTGGCCATCCACCTGAGCACCACAGCCCGGCATAGGGTGCACATAGAAATTATCGACAATGGCAGCGGCATTCCCGCTCACATCAGAGACCAGGTATTCACCCCGAATTTCAGCACCAAATACACCGGATCAGGACTTGGCCTGGCCATTACCAAAAAAGGAATAGAGCACGCCAATGGCCAAATATGGTTTAGCTCAGAAGAAGGTGTAGGCACTGTTTTTTACATCGAGATACCCTTGGCCTGATGCAGCGCTACTGGATTTTTCTGTGCTTTTTTATCCCACTGGCGAGCCATGCCCAGCAGCAACCTCACCAATGCAAAAACATCGCCGTCTCCAGAGCGGAGATTTTGCTCGATTCTCTTACCGTAATCCCCGAGAGTATCTACTTCGAATCAGATATCCTGCCCGCCTATCACTTCGACATCAACACGGGTACCATCTATTTCGCGGATGGACAACTCACTGATTCGGTAAAGATTTGCTATCAGACCATTCCCTTTCGCCTGCATCACACACATCAGCGCAAAGACCTGGCGGCCTACAACGAACAAAAAATGTACACAACTACCACCACAGCAGCAAATGAAAGTGTTTTAGATGAAAAAGTGGAACTTTTCCCCACGGACAATCTTCAAAAAAGCGGTAGCCTGAGCCGGGGCATTTCATTTGGCAACACACAAAACGTGGTGGTCAATTCGGCCCTCAACCTGCAACTGGAAGGCAAGCTGGGCGACGATCTCCACCTGAGGGCTTCCATCACCGACCAAAATGTGCCCTTTCAGCCGGAAGGAAATACGGCACAAATCCCGGATTTTGATAATATCCTCATCGAATTGTACAACGACAATTTTTCACTCAAAGGGGGTGACGTAGTCCTTAGCAACAAGGAATCGCATTTTTTGCGCTATTATAAAAATGTGCAGGGAGGCCTGGCAAGCGTCGCCTACAAAACCGGCAAAAACTCAAGTGCCGTTACTGACTTTGGGATAAGTGTGGCTAAAGGTAAATTTGCGTCCCTTTTACTAGAAGCTGAAGAAGGCGTGTCGGGGCCTTATCGCATCACTATTCCCAATACCAGCGACTTTGTGATTATTATGGCCAATTCCGAAAAGGTATTTCTGGATGGCAAACTCTTGCAACGTGGGTATAACTACGACTATGTGATAGACTACAACAAAGCAGAGATCCAGTTTACCAGCCAGGTGCTCATTACCAAATTTTCGCGGATACGAATAGATGTGGAATATTCTGACCAAAACTACAGCAGAACCATACTATCGGCCAGCCACTATCAGCAGGTGGGCAAAGCCAGTTTTGCATTCAATTACTACTCAGAAAAAGATAACCCAAACAACCCGCTCACCACCAGCCTGAGCCAGGCAGACAAAGAACTGATGCAGGGCCTGGGCGATCAACTGAGCCTGGCGGTGAGGCAGAGTGCACAGCAAGTGGCCTATAATCAAAACGAGGTGCTGTACCAGCTAGCTGATACGCTGGATGAGGCAGGTAGCCGGGTGCAGATATTCAAATATACCAGAGCGGCACTCGATACCCTTTACCGGGTGTCGTTTAGCGAAGTAGGTTCCGGCAAAGGTGATTATAACCTTACCAACAGCACTGCCAACGGCCGTATTTACACCTGGGTGTCGCCCATCAACGGGGTGAAGCAGGGAAAATATGCTCCTCAGTCAAGGATACCCGCTCCAAATAAAAAACAAATGATTACCCTGGGAGGTGGATATCAGGTGAGCAAATATGAAAGCGTATTTGCCGAGGTAGCCTTTTCAGAAAATGACCTCAATCTGTTCTCAACCTTGGATAGCCACGACGACAATGGTTTTGCTGTCAAAGGCGGTCTCAAGTCCGAAAAAAGACCGGTGGGCTTTTTGAAAGATTACCTCATGACGGCACAAGCTGATTTTGAATATGACGATGCCTATTTTAGCCCGATCGACAGGTTCCGTTATATCGAGTTTGACCGTGACTGGAACTACGCCCCTGGCGACTCTGCCGATCAGTCTGCTGATCATATATTTAATGCCGCCCTGGCGCTGGAAAAGAATGGCCTGAACCGGTTTGGCTACAAAATGGTACGCAGAAAGCGCGATATGTATATCGATGGAACCCAACACTACCTCGATTACGCCCAAAGCATTGGACGATTACAATTGGTAGCTGATGCATTTATATTGCGAAACAAAGCCAACACGTTTGAAGCTACATGGAACAAGGTAAACACCGACGTTTATTACCAGACCAAGTGGCTGGTGCCCGGATATAAATTCTCGCTTGATGAAAACGAAATGCGTGCCCCGGGCACGGACTCCATCATCAGTACGTTGATGAACTTCCAGGAGCATCGGTTTTACCTGAACAGCAACGATTCGCTCAAGACCAGATTTGGCATTTCACAAACATTCAGAACCGACCGCAGTCCGCAAACTGGTATTTTGCTTGCCGGCAACGAGTCGCAGACCACCCAGCTCTTTGTGCACTCTGACGTGAACCCCGGGCAACGGATCCACTTTTTGCTCACCTACCGCAACAACCTCAACCACCTGGCGGCTGGCGGCCCCAAAAACGAAGAAACGCTTATGGCCAGGACAGATTGGTACGCAGCATTCTTTAAGCGGCACGTCAAATCCGACCTCACCTATGCCATTGGCAACAGCCGCGAACTCAAGCGCGAATTCGTGTATGTACCGGTACCTACCGGCGAGGGAACCCATACCTGGCGAGACGACAATGCCGACGGCGTGCAAGATTTGAGCGAGTTTTACATCGCCATCAATGCCGACGAAAAAAACTATATCAAAATATTCGTGCCTACCAGTGAGTTTATATTTGCCTATGAAAACAACTTCAATTACCGGCTGAATATAGACCTGCCACGAAGCTGGAAAGATGCCGGAGCCATAAAAAAACTGCTTTCGCGCATATCAACCACCTCATCGTGGAACATCGTGAAACGCATCACTTCGCCCGACTTGCAAGCCAGGATTTTGCCATTTTATAATAACTTTCCTGACGAAGATTTGCTATCGCTCAAGGAAACCATCCGGGGTCGCATCTTCTACAATAGGGCCAATCCCGGTCTGGGCCTCGACTTTGGATACCTTGCCTCGGTCAATAAACAACTAATGTCGCAGGGATTTGAAAAAATAGACCGTGAAGAATACTCGGCCAATGCACGCCTGAATGTGAGCAAGGCCTACAATCTGAAGCTGATGTACCTAAGGGGAACATCTTCGAGCCGTTCCGATTTTTTGCAGGGCAGAAACTACAGCATCGACCGGATCAAAGTGCAGCCGGAAATTGCCTGGCAACCTTCGCCAGTTTTGAGGCTCGCGGTGCTGTACGGATACTCCGATAAGGTAAATAGTACCGGTGAAGCAGGCGAAAAGGCCAGTATTAATGAATTGGCCACCAATGTGCGAGTGAGCAAAGCAACAGACTTGTCGCTGGACGGCTTTGTAAAGTACAGTGGGATCACATACAATGGCGAGACCAATGCACCCGTGGCCTATGAAATGTTGGAAGCCCTGCAGCCTGGTAAAAACTACACCTGGAGCCTGACGGTTCAGAAAAAAATACTTTTGGGTCTGCAACTTTCCATGAGCTACGAAGGCCGCAAATCAGAAGCAAATAAGGCCGTCCATATCGGCAGAATGCAGGTGAGCGCACTGTTTTGATGAGCGTGGAAATCCGGAAAATACGAGCTGAATAGCCTGAACCCGGCCGGCGAACCATCTTCCAATCACTTTCCGCCGCATCCCCGCTATTTAAACGGTTCAGCGCTCATTTCCCATGAGTTTAATCAAGCACAAAATTTTACCTTTCTAAGCTGACCCTAAATATCTCCTTGCTGTGGCCTGATGAGAATTTCTTCCACCACAGAATTTTTGGAAAGGGCATAAGCGCCATAGACCGCATCTGCTACGTCTTCGGCTTTCATAAAGCGTGTTTCGGGCAGCTGGGAGGCTTCCCAACTTACGGTGTAGGTAGCCCCCGGCAGCACGGCCGTCACCCTGATGCCCTTGTCTTTGAGTTCTTCCCGCAGCACCTTGGTCATACCGAGCATGGCATATTTGGAGATGGAATAAGAGCCTCCGTTGGCATAGGGCATGATGCTGGCTACTGAGCAAATGTTGAAAATATGTCCGGCGCCATCGTGCACCATCATGGGCAGCAGTCCACGGGTGAGGTAGTAGGCACTATATAGGTTGGTATTGATCATGTGTTCGAGCTGTCCGTCGGGCTCCCGGCTAATGGTACCCGGGTTAAAGACTCCGGTGTTGTTCACCAATATTTCGACATGGTTTTTCCGCGAAATGATATATTTTACCAGGTCGTTGACTTCCGCCTTGAGCGAAAGATCGGAGGTACGCACCAGTACCTCTATTCCCTGATATGCTTCTTCCAATTCGCTCTTGAGTGCGGCAAGTTCCTGGCCGTTTCGCGAGCAGGTCACGATGTCGAAACCCTTACCGGCAAGCTTGTACACTATGGCCTTGCCTATGCCTTTTGTACCGCCGGTCACCACTGCCACTTTTTTCATTGTCGTTGTTTTTTTTGATATAAATGCTTGTGCCTGTAGTTTCGAAAATATTATCTTTTTTCCATCAATCCATGCAGAAACACAATTAATATACACAAAGTTGTATCTTTATGACCGTTTGTCAAAACCTAACTATATGCATGGAATCGGTAATTACTTCATTTTTTTAGGCAATTTATTCATCAAAAGAGAAGCCTTTAGAACTTACGTAAAACAGATTTTAGACGAGTGCATCAAGGTAGGAATCGGTTCCCTGGTGATCGTAGGCATAGTATCCACCTTTATTGGCGCTGTCACCTGCGTGCAAACGGCTTTCAATTTGGTCAGTCCGCTCATCCCCCGCTACGTTATCAGTCTGGTGGTGCGCGATATGACACTCCTCGAGCTTGCTCCAACCATCACGGCTATCGTTTTTGCCGGCAAGGTGGGCTCCAACATTGCCGGTGAATTGGGCACCATGAAAATTTCTGAGCAGGTAGATGCCCTGGAGGTAATGGGGATTAACTCGGTGTCTTTTCTGGCGCTGCCAAAAATCATAGCCTGCCTCATGATGTACCCTCTGCTGGTGATTTTGGCTGGTTTTCTGGCCATCACTGGCGGCTATGTGGCTGGTACCCTCACCGGAGTAATCACCCCGCAGGATTATATCTATGGTATCAGGGCCGACTTTCAGGAATTCAATGTAATCTTTGCCCTGATCAAATCGTTTGTTTTTGCTTTTTTGATTGCCTCCATTTCTTCCTATAAAGGTTATTTTACCAAAGGCGGCGCACTAGAGGTTGGCCAATCGAGCACCAGTGCAGTCACCAATAGTTGCATTGCCATACTGGTGGCCGATTATCTGCTTGCCCAATTATTACTTTGAGACCTTATGATTGAATTTAGGAATATAAAAAAATCATTCAACGACAAGACCGTATTGCACGGTATTGATGGGGTGTTCAGGTCGGGTCGAACCAACCTGATCATAGGCACCAGCGGCACAGGCAAGAGCGTGCTGCTGAAATGCATGGTTGGCCTGCTCGAACCTGATGAAGGCGAAGTACTGTTTAACGGTCGCGATTTTACCCATGCTACACGCAATGTGCGCCGCGAAATACGAAGGGATATCGGCATGTTGTTCCAGGGCTCTGCACTGTTCGACTCCAAAAACGTAGAGCAAAACGTGATGTTTCCTCTCGATATTCTCACCGACATGAGCAAGGAAGACAAACTGGAACGCGCCAACTTTGTGTTGCAACGCGTCGGTCTGGAAAACATCAATAAAAAAATGCCTTCGGAAATAAGCGGGGGTATGAAAAAGCGTGTGGGCATAGCCCGCGCCATCGTAAACAATAGCAAATACCTTTTTTGCGATGAGCCCAATTCCGGACTGGATCCGATGACTGCCATTTTGATTGACAATCTTATCAAAGAAATTACCGAGGAGTTTGACATTACTACCGTGGTGGTCACTCACGATATGAACTCAGTAATGGAAATAGGTGATGACATTATATACATGTACCAGGGGCAAAAACTGTGGGAGGGCAACAGCCAAAACATTCTTTCTACCCGGGTGCCCGAACTTCAAGAGTTCATTTACTCCAATAAACTGGTGCAAGCCTTACGCGACGAACAGCAAAACAACAAAATCTGATGTGTGTTGCCCGTATTCTGCTTTGGGCAAGTGTGATGAAAAGTGCAAGCCGGGGCAAATACAGCCTTGACACCTATTCAGCCAGGGCTTCCTCGGCATTTTTTAGCGCCTCGTTGGTCAGCTGGCCTACCGCTTCTATGCGTTGCTTCTGGTCGTTGAGATATGCCATCACTTCTTCGTTTACTTTACCTTCAAAGTTGTTGTCGAATCCGCGCATCCAGTTCATCATTTCTTCATGCGATTCTTCCAGGTCAGCTATGGCTGCTTCTGCTTTGGCGATTTTTACCGAATCGCCTCCATCTTCTCTCCACTCATCGATCTGACCATTCAATTGCTTTTTGTACTTCATGATGTCGCTCATTTTCACCATGATTTCGTCATGAGCTGCAATTACATGGTCATAAAGCGCTTCCCGTGCGCTTGGTTTTTTATCTCCGCAAGAGATCAGTAACAATAGTAAGGCAAACGATAGTAGCTGGTTGGTTTTCATGTAGATCGTTTATTGATTGAGCTTTAATTTAGCAACTATTTGTAAGGGTACTTATTCCCAAGGGTATTTTTTTCCAGTTTTACTTGTTCACCAAAAAAAAGCTTGGTCAGCGATTCGAAAGACGGCGTATAGTCAGAGACCATAAACGTGTCGTGCGCACCGGCGGTGGTATTATTCAACAAGTGGTATTGTAGGTAGGCTTTGAGCGAGGCAGCAACAATTTCGGATGAATCGATCACATCTACTTTGCCTTCGTAGTAGTGGTCGATTTGCTGCCTGATGAGCGGATAATGGGTGCAGCCTAATATCAAAGCTTTGATTTGCTGCAAGGCCGGTTTTTGAGATATTCATTAATAATATCCTGGCTGATGGTGCCTTGTAAAAAGCCTTCTTCGATCATGGGTACAAGCAGCGGAGTGGCCAGCGACTGCAAAGTGAGTCCGTTGCCCAGAGCTTCGATTTTGATTTCGTACACCCGTGAACCCACGGTTTGCTTGGTGCCTATCAGCCCTATGGTAGTTTGTGCATACGTCTCCCTGATGTAGTTGACCACCGGCTCTATGACATTGAATACCCGTGCACGTTTGCCCACATATTCCTTCACCAGATCGGTGGCAGCAGCGCTTGCCGAGTTGCAGGCGATCAATATCACCTTGCAGTGATGTTGTAAAAAGATATCACAAATCTTGATGGAATAGGCCTGAATAGCCGCAGTGGACTTGTCGCCATAGGGCAGATGAGCGGTATCGCCAAAGTAGATGATGCTTTCGTCCGGCAAAAGCCGCTTCACAGCGCGCGCCACCGTCATGCCGCCAATACCGCTGTCGAAAATACCTATGGGGTCAGTAGCTTTTGCCAATATGGTCAGTTTTTGGTGTAGAGCGTATATTGAATATAAAAGGCAAAACTATGCATTTTCGACTTATAATCGTCTCTTGTATCCACATTCACCAAGCCCAGGGCATAATTAAACCCAAATTTTACTTTTGTCTTTTCGATGCCGGCGCCAAAGTTGAATCCGGCATCGATAGGGCTTATCTCATCCTCGCCTCTGCCGAAGGCAATGTCCCTGGTGCCATCGTCACTTTTGGCCTGAGCCGATATGGCTATACCCAGGTATGGACCTAATTCAAAAAAAGCCATTGATCTGCCCAGGTCTTGCTTAAATTCAAAATTGAAGGGAATTTCTATGTAGGTGACGGGAATTTTATACGTAGTATCCTGATAAGTATAGTTCGTGCCTTTTAGGGTATATAAAATGGCGGTATTAAAAAATGAATTTCGGTTTTTTCGTGCAAATTCTAATGTGATGCCTCCCTGATAGCCATACCGCGTAGCTGTTTCTTCTTTCGCCCCGTTGTATTTAATCTGCGCGTTGCTCAGTGTCAGCCCCCCTCTTATACCGATCTTGGTCTGGGCGTTTGCCGCACCTATCCACAAGACAAAAAATGAAATGTAAAGTAAAGTTTTCATCAAATATTAGTTTAACATTAAAAAAACCTAATTGAGCCGGTAACCGGCATAAATGGCGACGTTTCTCAGCTTGGTGTTCCATTCATTATTGGCAAGGTTCACCATGCCATGGCCGTAATTTACCCCAAGTCTGATTTTATCCACTTCTATACCCGCGCCAAAATTTAACCCGGCATCTATACGATCCTGTTCATCCTCGTCATTTCCAAAATCAACGTCGAAGCTGGTTTTTCCTGTCTTTAGTTTGGCGCTAAGCCCAATACCCATATATGGGCCTGCCTCGGCAAACAAGGATATGTCGTCGCCCAGGGCATATTTGTATTCGATGTTCAATGGGATTTCGAAGTAGGAGGCACGTGCGTGTATGCGACTATTGAGCAATTTAAATTGATAACCTTTGGCAGAATACAGTAGTGCGGTATTGAAAACAAATAATGGCCAATCGGAACCTCTAAAGTGACTCCGCCCTGAAATCCCGTTAAGGTGTGGGTGTCGAGTGTGAAATCATCAGTTTCTGATCGGCTATTGCTCAGGTTCAGACCAGCCCTAAGGCCAACATATTGTGCCGATAACTGCCCGGCCGATATGGCAAACAGTATAGCACAGGCAAGTTTTTTCATATCCATATTTTCTAACTTTGCGCAGCAAATGTAAAAGTTTTGATTTTTAATTTTTAGCCAGATTTGCAATAACAAACTTCAATTTCTATTAAAACAATACATCTTTTGCCCGGCAAAAAAGAGGAGATGCTTACCAAGACTAAGGGCATGATGTTTAAAAAAAAAGCCCCGGCGAACCAGGGCTTTTAACTATTTTATTTACAGAAGAGCACCCTGTCATGAATGCCCTGGTGCTGAGACTCGCCATTGGTAAGTCTTAGTTCGGCATCAAGCCTTACTTCAAACGAACAGTTGGGAAGATCCATGACCACCCCTGCATACGACGCCGTGCCATGCGCTTCTTCTCCGGCGGTAGTATATACCACAGGATCAAAACTATGAGGCCCGCCGACTCCGGTCATGCTTATGCTTACCTGGCCGAGATTGGGATTTGCAGCGGTATATTTGGCTGTCAGTGTATTGGATATGGTACTACAACCTCCGGAGGTAGCCAGCTCGGCCAGATCGATGCTTGCCACGCCCAGCTCATTGCTTACCGAGGGCAGCCAGGAGCCGTTTTGAGGCACATTTTGATACAATGAATTAAAAATTGCCAAGGGCCTCGACACACCAGCCACTACTTCGGTCGCAGTATTTCCTGCCTGGCGTTTTATCATCCTCAAACTAAAATATCTGTTTTTTTGCAATGGGTTAATGGTGGTGGTGCTGTTGCCGGCCACCAATCCTGCCATATTTACTGGTGTATTGGCCAGTGATTCTGAAATCAATCTAATGAGTGGGCCATTGTTGTTGAGCACCAGGTTGTAGCTCATAGGCAGGCTGCCAGCTTGAGGCACTTTTATCCAATTGCCATCAAAAGCTACTGGTATTTGCGTGCCAATGGCATTGATAGCAATATCTTCATATTCAAATCCGGGGCTGAACTTCCATCCATAGCCTATCACCGTATTGGCAATTTGTGTTGGGATCACATCTGTCCAGGAACCGATGGCAGTGGGCAAGGGATCGGTAGGATGGAGTACTTCTGCGTATTGGAATTTGTATTCCATGGGCTGTCCATTGAGTTTTTCTGTTATGGCACCGATCAGGGCCAGATTTTTGTAAAAGGCAAGGTCATTCCAGGCGCTTATCGGCTTGCCGCTTGTCCGACCAGTGGAGGGGTTTATATTCAGGATGGAGTTGTACCTTCTCGCTTCGCCAATAGCAAAAAAGTAACTGACGGGCTCTTTGCCATTGCCATTATTTGGTTGTTCTTTGAGGCAAATGCGCACACAGAAGCAATTGCTTACATTTTCGCGGTCTGCCTGGCGTGCCCTTGATGGTGGCTCTTCGAAAAATGTGGAGCCGCCATACGCGAATTTGAAATAAATATCGGGTCCATTGCCCCAGGGAAACAGAGGTGTTTCTACATTGATAATAGGAGAAAGAAACGTTTTTTTAAAGTCTTTGCTTCGGTAGTAAATACAAAAACGACCTTGAGCATCGGTGGAAGCCACGCCCAGTTTGTCATCGGAAACGACGTCGTCGTCCATGGCTGTCACTTCTATGCCGGCAAGAGCCTGCTGCAATTCGCAATTCATCACGATGCCACAGATCACCCAGATATCGAGCTGCGCAAGGATATAGCACCAAAGCTTGTGAGAAATTCGATAATTCCACTGCGCTTCAGCCCCGGTATTGGTCTCTCTCCATTTTGGTTGCAACACATTGATGGTCGCCTGAAAGGGCTTGAAATTTTTTTTCGCTTTGGTGTCTTTCTGGCCATAGTCGGGAATTTTGGAATAATGTAGGTCTATCTCCACCACTTCTCCCTGGTAATTGCTTTTTTCTCCGTCTATAACGAACGAATAATTCCCCGATGTGTCGGTGGTGGTCTCCTCCAATAGGAACTTTGCCTTTTCTTTAATTTGCTTCTCATCACTTAGCTGAAAAGTCTCCTTGGCCTGAGCGTTAATCTGCATCATGGCCTCGTTGGGTTTTCCCCGGTACCTGTACAGTCGGACTACCGTGTTGGAAACTGGCATAAAATGATCGTCACAATTAGCGCCAATCAAGTTACCTTTTAGTGTGTACTTCATGGTTTTTTAGGTTTTTGGTTAATAATTGAAATTGTTAATATAAATATGGACAAAATAAAAAGCCATATCACCCTTAATGAAAATATAGCACGGAAGTCACCCATTGTTTTTAAATAATGTTAATTTATCTACTAATAATCGCCATTAGTACCTGGGCATGGCAGTGGATTTCAGACAAGATGGCACCCGGCCTGGGGGTCACTTTATTTTATGTGGCGCCCTGCTTACCTTTGCGCATATTATGGAAATATCTCTCACAACGCCGGCATTGCTTTTCCCGGCTATTTCGTTGCTTTTGTTGGCTTACACCAACCGCTTTCTCACCCTTGCCACCCTCATCAGGAGCCTGCATGGCAAATTCATAGAAAAACCCGATGACAGGATCTGGGGGCAAATAAAAAACCTGCGGCTCCGTGTCAAGCTGATCCGCAACATGCAGGTGCTGGGTGTGTTGAGCCTGTTATTTTGCGTTGTTTCTATGTTTTTGATCTTTTCGGGCAATATCCTCCTGGCAGAATACATTTTTGGCCTCAGCCTCATTTTGCTCATCATCAGCCTGGCGATATCGGCCTGGGAGATTCAGATTTCAGTAAAAGCACTCAATATCCAGTTGAGCGACCTGGAAAATGAACGAATGAAGAAGTAGGACTACAGCTTTGTTTTCACCTGCTGCCACGATTTGATCTGCCATTGGACTATTCCGGTGGAAATGTGATTGTCGGCCAGGTCGTGGATAAGCACTTCGCAGTTCACGGTCACTTTGTCGCCCGAGGCAAGAGGCTCAAGCACCTGTGCACGCAACCAGGCATCGGTAAGCTGAAAATGTGCATAGCAGTCCATTTTGGCTTGGTAGTGGTATTCCATGTGTAGGCTTTGCATAATGATCCGGTACTTGCGCACATCCAGCAGCGACAGCAACATGAATCCTGTACAAAACTCCGACAAAGTAGCGAGGGCACAGGCATGTATTCCACCTATGTGGTTAAAATTGTACTTTCGGTAGGGTACTTTAGTTTTGATGTGGTAATCGCCCAACTCCACGATCCTGAATTTATGAGGTTTGTTGAAGGGGATCATCCGGGCAAGGCCAGTATTGAGCAGCCATAGGTATAGCCGGTTTTTCTTTGCTTTTTGTATTATTTTCAACATATCCATATTCGCGGTGCTCGATGGGCGGACTAGTACCAGGTGGCCGCCATAGTTAGATTTATAAAATCAAAAAAGGCATTTAAGGTCATATTAGCGTGCAATATTACCCGAAAGGAAAGATACCTGTTTTTTTCCTGACAAGGACATCATCTTTCCTTTTATACATTTTTCTTAACTTAGGCATTTATTTTTAATCCCGAATACTTTTTATGGCAGAAAACACGAGGAAACCGACGTTGGCTGAGGCGCTTGTTCCCATCACTTTTCTAATCATATTGCTCAGCATCAACGTCACTATTTTTGGCGATGCTGCACTTGATGGCTCCAACCAGATGGTACTGATCCTGTCTGCTGCTGTGGCCGGTTTGCTGGCCATGCGCATAGGTGTAAGCTGGAAGACCATGCAGCGTGGCATACTGCACAGCATCAACTCGGCTTTGCCTTCCATATTGATTTTGCTACTTATTGGCTCCCTGGCCGGGTCGTGGATGATAAGCGGCATAGTGCCGGCTATGATCTACTATGGGCTCAAAATATTGAATCCCACCATTTTGCTGGTGGCCTCGTGCATCATTTGTGCCCTGGTATCTATGGCAACCGGCAGCTCCTGGACCACCATTGCCACAGTGGGTCTTGCGCTCATTGGCATCGGCAGGGCACTTGGCGTTGAAGAGGGCGTTATAGCAGGAGCGATTATTTCGGGAGCCTATTTTGGCGATAAGATGTCGCCCCTTTCCGACACCACCAATCTGGCACCGGCCATGGCGGGCACCGACCTTTTCACGCACATTCGCTACATGACCCTCACCACCTTGCCCACGCTGGGCATTACACTGGCTATCTACCTGGTGATGGGGCTTAGCTATCGCACCGGAAATGACATACACGATATTGAGCCTATCCTCAGCGCACTATCAGATACCTTCCAAATCAACGCGTGGCTGTTTGTAGCGCCGCTTTTGGTGATCGTGCTCATTGTTATGCGCGTTCCGGCTATTCCGGCGCTGCTGGCGGGCAGTCTGCTGGGAATTGTGTGTGCTATTATCTTCCAGCCTCACATTTTTCATCAGATATCAGGCATTACAGACCATCCGATCGAGTCGGCTTATGTAGCGTCTATGATGGCCCTCTACACCAAAGTGAATATTGTAACCGGCAATGCCATAGTCGATGAACTGCTCTCTACCGGAGGCATGGCCGGAATGCTGGGTACCATTTGGCTTATACTAAGTGCCATGGTCTTTGGGGGCATTATGGATGCCAGCGGTATGCTAAAGCGTATTGCAGAGGTGATCATCAGTGTGGTAAACTCGACAGGCTCTTTGATCGCGTCCACAGCGGCCTCCTGCGTATTTTTCAACATCACAGCCTCTGACCAATACCTGGCCATAGTAGTGCCGGGCAAAATGTTTGAGAAAATATATAAAGACAGGGGATTGGCTCCGGAAAATCTGAGCAGAACTCTGGAAGATTCTGGCACGGTAACCTCGGTACTGATACCCTGGAACACCTGTGGTGCTGCCCAGTCCAATGTGTTGGGCGTATCGACTTTTACCTACCTGCCCTATTGCTTTTTCAACATTATCAGCCCTTTTATGACCGTTTTTTATGCATATGCGGGCATCAAGATTGCCAAACTAACCCGAAAGCCCGAACCTGATATAGACTGATGTTTGCCAAAAGAATTACTAAAGAAGAAATCAATGATTTGCCTTTGCTCAAATACGAAGGCAAAATAGTAGTGGCCGCCGATGAGGCACAAATCGCCAAGGCCATCAAGGAGATAGAGCAATTTGAATTGGTAGGTTTTGACACGGAGACCAAACCCACTTTCAAAAGGGGTCAGTTCAACTATGTGGCTTTGGTGCAAATCGCAACGCCGGAAAAAGTTTACATATTGCGCATCCATCAGACCGGCGTAACCAATGCCATGGTAAAATTTTTGGAAAACGAAAAAATACTTAAAATCGGCATAGCCATCGATGACGACCTGATCGCCATGAACAAAAGGAAAAAAAATTTGAAGCCCGGGGATTTGAAGACCTTAATAAAATTGCACCTAAACTCGGCATCGAAAACATTGGCGCACGCAACCTTTCTGCCCTCTTGCTCCATGGGCGCATATCCAAAAACCAACAAGTATCTAATTGGGAAAACCCTGTACTCACCATTCCGCAACTTATATATGCAGCCACCGATGCCTGGATATGCCTGGAAATTTATACCAAATTGAAAGACGGCGGATATTTGTAGCCTTAGAAACCGACCAGGTTTTCTAAACTTATTTTGAATGATCGCGTACGATATAGTTGTATCAACATAGATGATCATTCATTGACCAATCAATAAAGCCCCGGCGAAAGTTTTGGGGCTTTTTCAATTCTTGAGCAAAACCAAAATTTACCTCAAGATATGGCTAGCTGCATCAGCATCTGAAATTGGCTGGCGGCAAAGAATGGGAGTTGTGCCCAATTTTCCAGTTCTATTTTCTTGCTCAGTTTTATAAAATTCTCCTGCGCCAGTCTGGCGACATCTTCTATATCAATCAATTTGTAATTTTCGCTTTCATAATGATACTCCCAAGGTGTAGGGCCTGTAGAAACAAAAAAACCTTCCGAGCTCAATTCATTGATATGTGCACAAATATTCTTTCTGTATTTTTTTAAAGCTTCGCCCTGCAAATGCAGGGTTACGCTAAAAAAATTCCCCCACCAAAACATCGTCCTGAATGCGAATATGCTTTCTTTCGAGAAAATTGCAGGAAAGTCCAGCATCTGATAGGGTAGCCCATGGTAGTTTTCCCCTTTCGAAATTTTTCCCTGATCAGACATAAAGGCCTCCGGTAAGCTGGCTTGCCCGGCGGACATCTGCTGTTGCAGGCTCAGTTTGGTCTCCTGCAGCAGCAGATGTATTTTTCGATATGCTTCTTTTGGCAAGGAGAAACCCCTGGTCGTTCATCACCTCCAATTCCGGGGCTGTGAGTTTGAAGGCCTCTGGCACTATACGGCGATCCACTTAAACTTATATTGCTTTTCAGGTATTTTAATGCGGTCGGCAATTCGCTTTAGCCTGTCAGGCAAAGCCATGAGGTAGTCTCTGGCTTTTTCTGCCCGGTCGTTCAGCTCTTTGCGGTCGCCTATGTTCCATTCTTTGAGCAAAGACTCCAGAATATCGATGTAATCCTGGGTGGTGTACACCATTATCCGCTGGGCTGCATCAGAGAAGTGGGAAAACAAATCGCCAATGTGGTCGCCTGATTCACGCAGAAAATGCGCCGGCATCACTATTTTTTGCGCATCATGTCTTCGAAAGCCATCATGGCCTCACTGGGGTCGAGCTCAAATATCCGGTTGATAAAGTCGATATAGGCGTTGGCGTGCCGGGCCTCGTCTGCTGCTATAATGCCACATATCTTGGCCAGGCGTTGGTTGCCGGCTTGCTTTGCCAATGAAGCTACCCTTCTGTGCGAAATGTTGGTGGCCAGCTCCTGAAAACTGGTATACACAAAATTGCGATAAGGGTCTCTACCGGTACCAATATCAAATCCATCTGCAATTAGGTGTTGAGTGGAAATTTCCATCTCTCTCATGTTTACCCTTCCCGACAAGTACAGGTATTTGTTTAGCAAATCTCCATGACGATTTTCTTCGGCAGTCCATCCGCGTATCCACTTCGACCAGCCATTTCTTGCTTCCTGATCTATACCATTTACGCTCATCAACCACGATTCGTAGGTCGGTAAAGCTTCTTCAGTAATGGTGTCGCCGATAAGGACCGCCCAAAGATCATAATCCATTTCGCGAGCCAACTCCTGAATTTCTTGTACTTCGTCAAAAAAAGTCGGGGAGTTGGCATCCGGCAGCAATTCTGAGGGCTGCCAGTTGGTTTCTATGGGTTTCAGATATTTTGCGAGCAGGTCACCCATGGATTTATCGAGGGTTTGCATCACCTCCAGGCGTACGTTTTCTATTTTCATAATTGGTTCTAAGGATTGCTTGTTTTAGCTTATTATCTTGTTCAACAGGTGAAGACACGATTAGTTTGGAAAGTTTACCGGATATTTTTCAGTGACAATCCACGTGCTTGGCCATTCAAACAGGCCGGAAATAAACCCATCCCGTTTCATTCCACCTCCCGGCTACTTAAAACTTCCACAATATTCCGTTTTCTATCGAGTAGATAAATTTATTGATCGGGTAGATCGGATGGTTTTCGTATGAGCCACCGCTTTTTAAGGTAAAAAGCAATTTACTACTTATGTTCAGTTCCATTTGTGCGTCGTAGCTCACCCGGTTGCGCAGCAGGCCGGGTGTAGGATCATACCCAGCCTGGTAGTATAGCACCAGCCTGAACGTGGTGATGTCATTGGCTTTGAGGCGGGCACTTATATAGCTGCTAAATTTTGGCAGGTCTTTGATGATAAACATATCCTGATTTTCGGGGTTGTCCCATCTTTCATGCTCAAACATGAGGTGTGTACCTACAAAGAGGCTACTTTTTTCAGTATTCGATATTTTAAATTTAGGGCCTCCGCCTATCAGGAAGCGATTGTTCATAAAGCGGTTTCTGTCGTATTGCACCTGCATGAACAGTTCGTACGACACGGTTCGCATTTTTAAGAAGTTGGCCCGGGCATGCCCATAGCCTGCACTGATAAAGGTGCCCCCAGAAGAATTGAAATATTTGAACTGGCTGATGAAGATATAGTTGTGTTTGAGGCCTACGAAGATGAGGTCATTTTCATTTTCCAGCCTTATGTAGCTGTTCTTTTGCTCCGAGGTAGTGTTTTTATTGTCAAGATGAAATTTGAATGCTATGCTACCGGTTACGAATTTGGCAGTGTCGGTCATTATTTGGTTGCGATCCACATTGAGGATTTGCGCCTCGGCCGTCAAATAGCAGATATAACTTATAATAAGGAGAAAGATCGTCCTCATATTCATTGATTGTTTTTTGATGAACCCCAAAACTAAGCTATGTAAACCAAACAGATCAAGTATTCAGCAGCCAAATTTCACTGAAAACCATATTAATTTATCATTATCGAAAAAAAATTACGCTTTCAGTATTCTCAAATATTCCGCTCAAAGGAAACATAGCATTCAAATTATGATAATGAAACAGGTTTAAATTACGATATTGTTAACTATAGTGACTATTGTATAAAACCGATAATTGTTTTTTTTCAATTCTTTGAAACTTTGTCAAATATATTGCCGTATCTTTGCATTGAAGGTTGATTAAAAACTCAAACAACAACAAGTCAACATGAAACGATTTACAAAAACAACACTAGCAGTGCTTGCAATAGTTGTAGGCACAAGCGCAGGGGCGATAGCCCAAAAAAAATCTGTACGACTGGATCCGGTAAGCAAAGATATGTACAGGCTTACCTATTTTAACCAGGGTCAGTGCAATGTGAAAGTAGAAGTGATCGATGCCCAGGGCGTCAGGCTCTTGTCGGAGCAAATCAATCAGAAAAAATCATTTACCAAGCCATATAGTTTCGAAAATCTTAAAAATGGCGAGTACGATTTTAAGGTGATAGATGCAGACGGAGTGTACGTTTCTAAAATCACTCGAAGCAACGAAGCGAGTATGACGGCTCACATCGTAAAGCTGGAAAATGAAAAAGCCAAAGTGATCGTAAGGGGCGAATTTGTAGCACCTGTTACGGTAAAGTTCCTGGACAGAAAAGGACTTTTGGTTTTCGATGATTACATCGATCAGGGCTCAAACTTTTCGAAGGTATATGACCTGTCGAGAGTAAATGCAGATGAGATAAACATAGAAGTAGTGACAGAGGAAAAGTTATTGGCCACCGCTGAGTTTTAAAGATAGTTTCGTAGGGTTTAAGCGCTACGAATGAAGATTCATAATTTTGGGTGTTTAGGTGAATAAAGGCAAGCCGCCAAAGCTTGCCTTTGTTTTTTTGGCCGCTCCAGCCGCATGCTTGCCATGGGCTATGTACCATCTGATTTCGAAATCAGGGTATCAATGCTTATTTTCAGAAAAAAGCAGATGGAAGACCAGTTGATCGAGCAAAAATTACAGGAAGCCCTCACACTGTGCGAACAAGGCATGTCGTATCTGCAGATTCGGCAACATTTTCAGCAGGAACTTTCCGAAGAAAATATATCGTACCTCATCAGGCTGGTCGATGAATTTGTGATCGAAGAAGACCGAATTCGTGCAGAGATAAAAAATCGAAATTCAAAATTTATATCGGGCTGGTTAGTTTGGCACTTTCCGCTTTGCTGATGTACAAATTTTACCTGATGGATGCCCTCGCCGGAGCCATTGGCTTGTTGGCATATCTGCCTATGTTGTTTGCACTGTATTTGCTGTGGAGGGGATATTCGGAAGGGCAGAAGCTCAAAAATATGCAACCCGAAATAGATGACTCAAAATTCAGGATGAAGCGGCACCAAAAAAAGCAAAAGTAACCTGGCGAAAACACGTTGGGAGTCGCCAGGTACAGATATTTTAATACCCTTTTTCTTTCAATTCCCTGGCGGAAGCGATTACTTTATCGCGCATTTCCACTTTGAAATCTGCCAGTTTGCCGGCCACATTTTCATCGCTGGTGCCAATGATCTGTGCAGCGAGTATGCCGGCATTTTTGGCAGCATCCAGCGCCACGGTGGCTACCGGCACCCCACTGGGCATTTGCAATATAGATAATATGGAATCCCAGCCATCAATAGAAATTCGCGACCTTACAGGCACGCCGATCACCGGCAAGGTGGTGAAGGCAGCCGTAACTCCAGGCAAGTGAGCAGCACCACCTGCACCGGCTATGATCACCTTCATGCCCCGGTCGCGGGCCGAACCTGCCCATTCGGCCAGCACGTCGGGTGCCCGGTGTGCCGAAATGATGTTGATTTCGTACGTGATACCAAATGATTTGAGGATTTGCGCAGCTTCTTCCATAATGCTGAGATCGGACTGGCTCCCCATGATGATTCCTACTTGTGACATGTGCTATAAATTTATAATTATGGTTTGATATTAATTCCTATTTTGGCCATCAACTGGCTGGCATTAGTGCTTTGGCATATTCCCGGGCGCAATTTATAATCAAAAAATATTTCTTCGCCCATTATCTCGCTGCTAAAATTGTAATTGCTGATCGATTCGTTTTCTATACCCAATTTCCCCAATTCGAGGTCGTGAGTTGATACCAACCCAAAAACATTCATATTGTTTAGCTGCAAAAGCAATGATTGAGCTCCGATATGCCGATCGACCGAATTCGTCCCTTTCAATATTTCGTCGAGCAAATAAAAAACTGTCCTTTCCTCATTGATTTGCTCCAGAAGCATTTTGAGCCTTAACAATTCTGCATAAAAAGAAGATATATTTTCTTCCAGATTGTCTTTGGTGCGCATGCTCGAAAAGACCTGAAACACTGATATTGTCATTTCTGTGGCACAAACTGGCGCACCCGCAAAAGCCAACACTGCATTGATGCCAACCGTACGCAAAAAGGTACTTTTGCCGGCCATGTTCGATCCGGTGATTACAGCGGTACTGCCCCGGCCTTTCAATTCAAAGCTGTTGCTTATTCGTTGCTGTGGCGCGATGAGCGGATGGCCCAGGTCGATGCACCGATACGTATATGGCTGTTCGCTGATGGATGGAAAAACATATTCGTCATGGGCAAAGGCAAAGGCGGCGACGCTACATAAGGCTTCCATTTCTCCGATCACCTCAAACCAGGCGGGCACTTCGGCTCCAAAGTCGGTTCGCCATCGCTCTGCCCGGTAAAGGAAGAGGTAATCCAATAGGAATAAGCCATTGAAAATATGGTAAATCTGGTTGCCACGTAAGTTGAGCCACTCCAGAATTTTCCGCAATTCCCCAATTTTTTGCGAAGCCAACAGATTTCTGGATGTAAGCCTGTGTTGTAGTTGTCCGAGCTGCGCATGGGCAAATTCCTGCTTTTCGATCGCGAGCAACATCTGCTCTGCCGCACTGAGCAACTTCACTCCTGCTTCGGTCATTTCATAGCTTTTGCGCGAATAGTCGTGAATTTTATATAAAAAAAACGCACTGATGAAGAAGGGCAAGAAAAAAAACGTCCCCGGCAGATAGCCCATGAATATGGCTGCAAATATGGCCAGGGTAGCGATCGTCATGAGGTAGGTAATGCTGCGGTAGATCGCCTTGCCAGAGATGAAGTCGCTGCCATGAAGCCAACCCTCAAAAGCCTGCAACTTGTTTTTCTGAGTAGAAGTGTGCCGGGCATGCGCCTGCAAGTGTTGCCGCCAGGCCACCATGGGCATGAGCTCCTGCGCCATTTTTTGCCGGGTTTCTATTGTTTCTTTATTGGCAAAGGTGGATATCCATTGTTTCACTTTTTGCAGGCCCGCCTGTGTCCCGGCTCTGTTGAGCAATTGAAAAAGCGATTTTCTGCCAAAAATGTCCAGATCGCTGGTATAGGGATGATGGTCATCTGCAAACGCTGCACCATCGGCAATGCCATCGAAGTGAAAACGAAGGCGATTGATTTCTTCGATATTGATTTCACAGACTGCTTGCGACAGCGCGAGTGCTTGCTTTATCCGGTTATGCCATTTCACCAGCAAAATAAATGCTACAAAAAAAACTAAAATCAATACGGAAAGCATCGTTCCATTGTGGAGTGAAATGGTCCAAATCGCCGAGCCGACCAATCCCACGAACACTGCAATCCTTAGCATGGATATCGAATTAGCGCGCCTGGTGAGTTGGCCCGTGCTGATGGTACATTCTTGGACTCTTTGCTGGAAATATCCTGCTTTTGATGTCATGTTTGCAATATTTGGCGATACAGTTATGCGTAGGTGCCCGGAAATAGTGCTTCAAAAATAATAAACTATACTTTCTGCTGTGCCCTTCTCTGGTAAGATTGTGATAATGCCGGCATCAGTATGCAGACAAGCCAATCATTTTCATCTGCCACAATCCGTGCTATTTTAATAAAAAGGTGCTCAAATATGATTACTTCACGCTCATATAATTTGACCGTCTTTCTTTTTTTACCCGGCAAAAACACGATAAATTTATCAACCCAGCTTTTATTGTGCTAAATTGTTTGCAAAGAATAAGGCTTGAATTTTTTTTAACTATGCGATGATATGTTGGGTAACACAACGATAGTAGAGCTGATGGTCATGGCCGCGGGATCTTCGAAGAGGCTGGGACAGCCAAAGCAATTGCTGCAATACAAAGGAGAATCGCTGATCAGGAGAATGGTGAAAGAAGCTATTTCTGCCAAAATTGGCCGGGTAACCGTAGTAACGGGCTACCGGCACACCGATATGATACAGCAAATCCAGGATACCGGAGTGGATGTTTTTTATAACGCGGAATGGGAAGAAGGCCTTGGCGCTTCCATTCGCAATGGGCTTCAGCATATCATTGACCGCAGTCCCGATGTCAATGCCATATTACTCACTATGGTCGATCAGCCATTTGTGGATGCCGCGCATCTCAACAAGCTGTTCAACGCCTACGATCCCTCAAGACCCATGATAGTTGCCTCGGCATACGCGGGAACCTTTGGCGTGCCTGTGCTCATCGATAATTTCTATTTCGATTTATTAAAATCGCTCAAAGGCGACGAAGGTGGCAAAAAATTATTTGTAAACCACATCAGGAATATAGTCGAGATTCCATTTATCGCCGGAGCCATTGACATAGACGAAGCTAAAGACCTGACAAGCCTGCAATAAAACAGCTTGTGAACTGGCTAGTGCCGGAGGCCAGAGATGCGAAACCATCCATGGGAATGCATCTATCGCCCGGCCTTTGAAAGCTAAGCTTATTGCCGGCAGCTCATGACCAAAATAAAACCTTTTGCCCTTCCGGCTAATATCCTACATTTGAGTTATGCAAAAAGTACTTACAACAGAAGGGCTCACCAAGCAATATGGCAGCATCAGGGCGCTGGACAATTTGAACATCTCAGTTTGCAAAGGTGATGTCTATGGCCTGCTTGGCCCCAATGGCAGTGGCAAAACTACCACCATGGGCATTTTACTTGGTATCACCAATGCTAAATCGGGCACCTATTCCTGGTTTGAAAGTGGCCATGGACACCAGATGAGGCGACGCATTGGTGCTACGCTCGACAAACCAAATTTCTATCCTCATCTTAGCGGAATTGAGAATTTGGCTCTGGTAGCAGATATCAAAGACATTAAAATACCCAACATCAGAGCAAAGCTCGAAATGGCCGATGCGGCCAAATTTGCCCGACGAAAATTCCATACCTATTCCACAGGCATGAAGCAGCGGCTGGCCATAGCCGCTACCTTGCTCGGCGACCCCGAGGTACTGGTACTAGACGAACCCACCAATGGGTTGGATCCCGAGGGCATTGCCGATGTACGTGAGCTCATATTGAAAATAGCCCAGGAGGGAATTACGGTCATCATGTCCAGCCATCTGCTCGACGAGGTGCAGAAGGTATGCACCCACGTAGCCGTACTGAGAAGTGGCCAAAAGTTGTACGAAGGTCAGGTGCATTCACTCCTCGCAGGCAACGATGGTATAGACATTGCCGCTGATGATATGGCACAGTTGCGCCGGGTGCTTGGTTCTTTTGCCGGATTGGAGGCACTGGAAGACAAACACGGCGTGCTGAAGGTAAGACTCAAGGATGGATTCAAAGCTTCTGAACTAAGCAGTTTTCTGATCACCAACGGCATCGACATCACGCATTTCGCGCATCACAAAGCCAGTCTCGAACAAGAATTTTTGAACCTTTTATCTCAAAACCGTGCTTAAATTATTTAGAATAGAATTGCGCAAGCAAGTGACCAGCAGTACATTTTGGATCATCATTGTGCTCCATGCGGTAGTTTTGGTATTGGTGGCTATGAATTTCAGGTCTCTTTTGCAAAATGCAAACATCATTGTGAACAATGCGCCCGATTTGGATCTGGCGCTCAAACCCATCCTCCGCTTCCCTGATGTGTGGCAAAACCTCACTTATATCGCCGGATATTTCAAAATTATTTTAGCGTTGATCGTCATCACCTCCGTAAGCAATGAATTTGCCTATGGTACCGCGCGGCAGAATGTCATTGATGGGCTGAGCCGCCTCGACTGGTTATTGTCTAAAATTGGTTTGGCCAAAGTGCTTGCCCTCTTTTCCACTTTAATAGTAGTGGGTATAGGGCTGAGCCTGGGGCTGTCAGGAGGCGAGCAAGTGCCATTTGTCGACATTTTAGAGCGGATGGACTATGTGCTGGCTTATTTTATAGAATTAGTGGTCTATTTCATTTATGCGCTGTTTTTGGCTCTGTTGCTGAAGCGAACGGGCATATCCATTATTTTATTACTGGTTTATGATATCATTTTAGAGCCGGTATTTTCATGGTTTGTGCCGGGTAAATTGAGCAATTTTTTGCCAATGAACACCCTCGACCACCTCAATACCTTTCCTTTTGCCAAGTACATAGGCGAACCCACCTATACCATCGTTGGTTGGGAGCAAATGGCGATCGCTGTCGGCTATGGACTGGCTTTTGGGTTATTTGCTTATTTAGTTCTCAAAGTAAAAGATTTGTAGGCCGCACACAGGCTGCCGCTATCACCGGAAAGGTAGAAAAACAACTTTCTGTTTTATCTAAATTGGATAGATTGTACCATTATCAAATATACCAGCCATGCAAATTTCACTGGAGCAAATGCACTCCACCCTGCTCAAACTTTTTTTGAACTATGGTTTTGCTGACGCCAAAGCCACCCTCCTTGCCCGCACCTTTTCAGAAAGCACGCTCGATGGAGTCAACTCCCATGGCATCAACCGGGTGCCACTTTTCATCAAATATATCAGGGAAGGCATTATCAATATCGATGCAGAGGCACAGTTGGCCGGTGCATTTGGCCTGATGGAGCGATGGGATGGCCACGGAGGTCCCGGCATCGTGAACGCGACGAAATGCACTACTCGGGCACTGGAGCTTGCAAAAAACCATGGCATAGGTCTGGTGGCCTTGCGCAACACCAACCACTGGATGCGCGCAGGAAGCTATGGTTGGCAGGCTGCGGAAGCCGGTTGCATGGCCATCATGTTCACCAATACTACCCCAAATATGCCCGCCTGGGGCGGCAAAGAAAGCCGGCTGGGCAACAATCCTTTGGTCATCGCCATACCCAGGGATGGCGGCCATGTGGTGCTCGATATGGCCATGTCACAATATGCCTTTGGCAAACTGAATGAATACAAACTAGCTGGCAAAAAACTACCCTTTGCCGGAGGCTGGGATCAACATGACCAATTGACCAGGGATCCGGAGCAAATCATCAGCACTATGCGTGGTTTGCCCATTGGATTTTGGAAAGGGTCAGCATTGTCTATGGTGCTCGACATGCTGGCTGCTGTATTGTCAGCCGGCGAATCTACCAGCAGCATTGCAGACAAGCAAATGGAAACCGGCGTCTCACAAGTTTTTATCTGCATCGACAATGCGAGATTCGGCGATGGAAGCATTCGCGAAAGCGTACTCCGGGATATCATTGAATACACGCATCGCTCTACTCCTATAGCACCAGGCATGCGCACCTACTACCCCGGCGAGAAAACACGCATCACCCGGCAAAAAAATCTGAAAGAGGGCATGATGGTAGATGATGGAATTTGGGAAAAAGTGACAGCACTTGCCGGAGATTGAACCCAGTGAGACCCACCAACAAAAATAAGTCTTGTCCCTTGCCCAAAGTGCCCTTCTCTTTGAGTTGATACATTGAATATTGAGACAAAAACCATGTATTGAAACACACGGAAAAGCCATGCCGGGAAGCCCGGGAATATAATTGCAATAAGCACTGAAATTAATACCTAAAATAGTTGCATAAATTTAACTATATAAAAATGAGGAGTTTATCCACAAGCATTTGAAAAGCAAAAATGTTTGTATGCGTCTGTATTTCAATGTTTTATATTTTTAATTGGCAATTTTGTGGATAAGCAAATGATTTTGTTGATAACTTTTGAACTAAAAAATTGCAAAAGTTGAATTATAGCAAAATAGTCCTTGAATCGGGAAAACGGGATTTTTGAAGCGCCATGCCAGGGTAAGATTGCTGTGGGGATTTCATAAATTTAATGAGCCCGGTTAGCTATCAAAATTTTCCGCAAGCATTGCCTGTTTCCGCAATTCAACATGAAACTACGTGTATCGCAAACAGGCACACTTTTGCAGAAATGAAAAGAGAAATCATGTGAAGCCAATGGTCACCACTGTCTTCCAGGATGCCTTTAAGCGCCACCTTGCGAATAATACGAAAGCTGAGGGGCTAGGTGCTTATCAGGGATGCAAGCAATATAGCGTTGAACCGCTTTTTTTGTCGCATCTGCAGACTTCACCATCAGGCTCGCAAAACAAAGAGCCGGGATTTTCCAATCATTGTTTATGCATTCTTACCTTATTGGTCTTGCTTTTTTTTCTGATTTCATCAGCTTTTATGGCATTATAAATTGCCAGGGATGGAAGGTAGGCTTCGCTACTTGCCAGAATGGCACTGTCGTTCAATTTTTTTGATAAGGCTTTAATCGGGGTATATATTTTTTGAATGGCATTGACCAGTTCCACATCCTTTTTCAGTTCGCCGAGATTTACATCTGCAGGTACCAACTCTTTGTTTGCTTCGGCAAGTTTTAGATTCTCGAGAACGAAATTGAAGGTATTTTTTCCATTTTTGGAAGTGCAGATAATTCTTCATCGCTGAGACTGACCAAATCAGACAATTTTTCATTAATAAATCCAATTGCTTCCATAATTTCTTTTAAATCCTTGTTGGAAATAGTTGCGGAGATTTGATTGGTGTATTTCATGTCGCGAAGTGTTTAAGTGTCTAATCGATGAAGATGGTTTTGGGATAAGTAATATAACAAAACCCTACCAGATATAACAGGAAAAAATCCAATTAAGTTACAAGGCCAACCCGAAATTTGAATGTATTATTTCTTTTTATTGGCAAGATACACTCCGCCGATAATGATGGCCATACCCAGATAATGCATCAGGTGCAGTTTCTCACCATCAATCAATCCCCAGGCTACGGCTACTATGGGTATGAGGTAAGTCACCGAACTGGAAAACAATGGCGTGGTCATTTTGATTAGCTGGTTAAACAGCATCAGCGCCAGTCCGGTGCCCACTATGCCCAAGACAGACAGATAGCCCAGTGCCATCAGTGCATGAGGTGAGTGGGAGAAGGTATGCCCAAAATCACTAAGCCCAAAAAGCTGAATAGCTGCAAAAGGTCCCATCATCAGCAGCGAGATACTGGCTATGGCTATCGGGTCGAGCGCTGAGAGTTTAAATTTCAGGATATTTAAATTGATGCCATAAAGCAACGTAGCCAGCACAACAAAAAGTGCAAAATAATTGAATTGATATCCGGTGCCCCCACCATACAACATGAGTATGGCGGTACCACCAAAAGCCAGGAAAAGTCCAATTACCTTTGTTCGGGCAATGCGCTGTGCATAAAAGAGATAACCGATAATAAGGACGAACACGGGTGTCATGGCATTTACCATGCCGGTGACAGCACTGGCCAGTCTCGTTTGGGCCACAGCAAAGAGTATGGCCGGTACAAAGCTGCCTATTAGTCCGGAGATGAAGATAAGTCCATAATACTCTTTATCGACCCTCCTGAGCCACGAAATGGCAAAAGGAATCATGAACAAGGCTGCAGAAAGAATCCTGATGGCCGACACCTGCGTAGCGCTGTAAACTTCGAGGCCTTTTTTAATGAGGATAAAGGAACTGCCCCACACCAGGGTGAGCAGCAGCAAATATAGCCATGGCAGCACCTCCGGCACGATTCGTGATTTTTGGGTCATGCACTTAGCTGAGCATTTTGATTTATTCGGGCTGGTATGTCTGTGAGAATATCCAGCAATTCGCTGTAGCTTTCGCTGGTCACGAGTTTCATACGGATAGGTTTGAAATGGTCTATACCTTTGAAATAATTGGTATAATGTCGGCGCATTTCCAGGATGCCTTGTTTGTCGCCTTTCCATTCGATAGAAAAGTCCAGGTGCTTTTTGGCCACGGCTATCCGCTCTTCGATGCCGGGAGGGGGCAGCGTGGTTCCTGTTTTGAAAAAATGCTTTATTTCATTAAAAATCCAGGGATACCCGATGCTGGCCCTGCCAATCATGATTCCATCTACTCCAAAAGTATTTTTGTACTCCAGAGCCATCTGTGGTGTGGCAATATCGCCATTGCCAAAAATGGGTATTTCTATATCGGGATGTTCCTTCACTTGTCTGATGGGAGCCCAGTTGGCAGTGCCCTTGTACATTTGCTCCCTGGTACGGCCATGAATGGTGAGGGCCTTAACGCCGGCATCCTGAAGACGCAGGGCTACTTCCACGATCTTGATGGTCTTGTCGTCCCATCCTAGTCGGGTTTTCACGGTGACGGGTAGGGAAACCTGGTTCACGATTTCCCGGGTCGTGGTTTCCATTTTGGGGATGTCGAGCAAAATACCGGCACCGGCGCCTTTGCAGGCCACTTTTTTTACCGGACAGCCATAGTTGATATCGATCAACTCAGGTTGGGCAGCTTCGGCTCTGGAGGCAGCCTCGCGCATAGAGTCGATGTTTTCACCAAATATCTGAATGCCGATGGGCCGCTCATAGTCGTAGATGTCAAGCTTTTGCAAGCTCTTGGCGGCATCGCGGATGAGGCCCTCGGCACTGATAAACTCGGTGTACATGAGGTCGGCACCGTTTTCTTTGCATACCGCACGAAATGGTGGATCGCTCACATCTTCCATTGGTGCCAACAGCAATGGAA
This sequence comes from Cyclobacteriaceae bacterium, assembly GCA_012033595.1. Taxonomy (GTDB): domain Bacteria; phylum Bacteroidota; class Bacteroidia; order Cytophagales; family Cyclobacteriaceae; genus JAAUQL01. Next base: position 73,887 of record JAAUQL010000011.1, read on the forward strand.
ATTCCCCAACTTCTATTTTACCTATTTTAACCAAGTCTATTATTGTATTTAATCCGCAAAAATACCAGCTTTTGCCCACTTCCGGAAATTGACATATCTCTTTTGTTTTAAAGCATAAGTTTATAGAACTTTGCCGGGTAATGAAGCGCTTTCTGGCCATATCCTTATTGTCGATCTTCCTGGCGGGACAAATCAACCTGACCTGGGCTACCCATTTTTGTGGTCAGACGATGGTAAAAAGCTCCCTTATGCTTGGCCAGGGAAGGCTAGACTGCGGCATGGAAGAAACGCAATCTTGCGACATTCCTGCCTCGAAAGGCCGCTCAGACAAGTGCCTTCAGACAAGCTGCTGCGATAGCGAATACTACTCGGCAGATACAGATGATTTTTTTAATGCTGGAAGTACCACCATCGATTTTCATGGATTGTCCACGGCGGCTTTCGTCTGCACTGTTTTTGATTTTTCTATTCCCAATCCGGACTGGCCACACTTTATAGCCAAGTCGCCCCCACTGGTTTATTCTGACAAGCAAATATGGCTTCAGGTGTTCCTGATATGATTTTTATACAATTGTAAAGAAATAAATCTTGCGGCGGAGCCCTTAAGCCCGCCGGTCAATTGTATGTAAAAGCATAAAAAATCCATGAATCTAAAATATATTTTTTTCTCAATGGGCTTGGCCATTTCTACCTTAGGAATGTGCCAACAGCAAATAAGAGGGCGCGTGTTGTCGCCTTCAAAAGAACCCCTCGTTGGAGCCACGGTACAAATAGAAGGCACTACCACCGGCACCATCAGCGATGTGGCTGGGCAATTCGAACTCGGCCCCGTATATCCAGCATCAAAAATTGTCGTATCCTATGTCGGTTTTATCAGCGATACCATTGTGGCACAGTTTGATCATGCGATGTCGATAACACTGACAGAAGATGTTGGACGACTCGGAGAAGTACTCATCCGTGGCAACACCACTATGATAGACGAACTAAAACCCATGCACAGCGAGTTGATCACCGAAAAAGAACTGACCAAAGCTGCCTGTTGCAATCTTTCAGAAAGCTTCGAAACCAATGCCAGTGTAGATGTATCTATGGCCGATGCCGTCAGCGGCGCCAAAATGATACGGATGTTAGGGCTCGATGGCCGGTATGTGCTCATTAGCCGTGAGGGCATACCCCATATCCGTGGTTTAAGCGCCAGGTATGGACTCAATTATGTGCCCGGCACCTGGATACAATCCATTGATATCGGCAAAGGAGCAGGCTCTGTGCTCAATGGCTACGAGTCGATGTCTGGCCAAATCAATTTGGAACTTAAAAAGCCCGAAGATAGCGAGCGCTGGTACCTGAATGCCTATGCCAACTCATTTGGCAGAGTAGAACTCAATGCCAACCACTCCACTGCACTTTCGGACAAATGGAGTACGGCGCTGCTATTTCATGTCAACTACCAGGGGACTGAAATAGACGGCAATGGCGACGGGTTTATGGATATGCCCAGGTCCAGACAGATCAACGTGTTGAACCGCTACAAATACATTGGGAAACGGCTGGTTTCGCAAATCGGCGTCCAATACCTATATGACGACAACGCCGGTGGACAAAAAGGCTTTGGCTTTGGTGACACACCCATGACATCGGATCTTTATGGATTTAAGAACACCTCGAAACGTGCAGAGCTTTTTGGGAAATTCGGACTCCTGTTTCCCCAAAAGCCATACAAAGGGTGGGGACTGCAATACTCGCTTTCGTACCAGAGTATGGATGGCGGAGCCGGAAGACGCACCTATGAAAGTGAAGAAAAAACAGCTTACGCCAATCTCATCTATCAAAATATCATTGGAGACACACGGCATCAGTACAAAGCTGGAATCAGCTATCTCTTCGATGAATTTGATGAGCTTTTTGTTTCCCGACTGGGCGGAGGAATAGATACGCTATATCAAAGATCCGAAAATGTTCCTGGTGTGTTTTATGAATACAACTACCTGCCCAACGCGCATTTTACTCTCGTAGCAGGCTTTAGAACAGATTTCCACAACCTATACGGAAAATATTATACTCCGAGGTTGCATTTGCGATACGCACTCAGCCACCACCTCACTATGCGTGCATCGGCAGGAAAAGGGTATCGCACACCCAATGTGCTGATGGAAAACAGCCAGGTGTTGGTTTCGTCTCGGGAGTTTAAGATACTGGAAAAACCCCAACCTGAAATCTCCTGGAACTATGGAGGCAGTTTGGCAGGCCAGTTCAATGTGCATAACAAGCATCTCAATTTGACAGCAGATTACTTCTACACCACTTTCGAAAACCAGCTGGTGTACGACCAGGATATAAGCGCTGGTGCACTATATATTTACAATCTCCGAGGTCGGTCATTTGCCCATAGTTTTCAGATAGAAGCGCAATATGAGCTCTTCAAACACCTGAACGTGAAGACTGCATACAAATACTATAATGTACAGACCACCACCAACGGTCAGTTGCAGGAAATTCCGTTTGTGAATAAAGACAAATTTTTTGTCAACCTGGCGTACGCTACCCGATACGAAAAATGGACCGCCGATTTCACCTGGGTTTGGAATGGCCCTGCCCGCCTGCCAGATACATCGGGCAATCCGCAAGACCTGCAACTAAAGCCATATTCGCCTTCCTTTTCACTGGTCAATACGCAAATAAGCCGCGGGTTTAGATGGGGGCAGGTATATTTAGGAGGGGAAAACATTTTCAACTTCAAACAAAAAAATCCGATTCTTGCGCCGGAAGACCCATTTGGCAACCACTTCGACGCTTCCATGGTTTGGGGGCCCGTGGCAGGGCGTTTGATCTACGCTGGTATCAGGTATAAAATAAAATAGGGACACGGTTAGTTATGATCCGGAATACATAGAAACAATTAAATAAACTATATATGAAAAAGACAGCAATTATTATCGTTTTGGCCGCGATCAGCTTCGCCGCCCATGCGCAAACAGAAAAAGTAGCGATCAAGACATCGGCCATTTGCGAAATGTGCAAAGCAACCCTTGAGCGCGACATGGCTTTTGAGAAGGGGGTGAAATCCTCGACCCTCGACATGGATACCAAGGTATTAACAGTAGAGTACAACAATACTAAGACAAGCGCGGATAAAATAAGGAAACGCATTACCATGGTGGGCTACCATGCCGACTCGCTTGCACGCGATCCCAAAGCCTATGAAAAACTTCCCGATTGTTGCAAAGACGGCGCGCACGCCGATGAGGAATAATATTTATCGTTTTTCTGGTGGTCAAATAAGGCATACACTGCTCTTAACAATAGCAGTTTGTGCCTTATATTTATTTGTACACAGTTAGCACCACATTCAAAATTTTAAAACATGAAAAAACTCAACTTCACGGTAGTGCATTTCCTTTTGATCGGAATGCTTGCGTACTCCATCACTTCGTGCCAGTCTGCACGACATGGCGATGTGCAAGCCTCCATTGTCGATCGGCCAGATACCACACAAAGCAACTCCCACTATATCAGCAACCGGCCACCGCTTCTGCCAAGTGCGCTCATCAAATTGCCAATAGGTGCCATCGAACCCGAAGGGTGGCTCAAAGAATACCTTTTGAGACAGAAAAACGGACTGACCGGCAACCTTGGTAAGATAAGCGCCTGGCTCCAAATAGAAGACAATGCCTGGCTCGATGCCAACGGCCATGGTGAATGGGGATGGGAAGAAGTACCCTACTGGCTAAAGGGCTTTGCCAATATTGGCTACATCCTCGATGACCAGGAAATGATCGACGAAGCAAAAATATGGATTGAGGGAACGATAAAAAGTCAGCAACCAAACGGTTTTTTCGGGCCTGACTTCGCGTGGATAAGCTACATTTCGGAGGCTGAACGAACCGAAGCTGCACGCGAGCGCGAAACCAAGGTGCGCGACTACTGGGCCAATATGATCATGCTCTATTGCCTGCAATCTTACTATGAATATTCCAATGATGAGCGGGTGATCAAGCTCATGACTAACTACTTCAAATACCAACTCACCGTACCGGATTCGTTGTTCCTTTCGGAAACAAAATACTGGCAGCGAATTCGCGGAGGCGACAATTTACATAGCGTCATGTGGCTATACAACCGCACAGGCGATGCCTTTTTGCTCGATCTGGCAGAGAAAATCCATCGGAATACCGCTCCCTGGAAAAGCCGGGGGCACGAGCTATCAGCAATCGGCAATCACAAATCAATCCGCGAAGGCATGGAATGGCCCTCCTGGTATGGTAATTTGATAGACTGGCACAATGTGAATATTGCTCAGGCCTTCCGGGAGCCGGCGCAATATTATTTGCTGAGCCACGACAAAAGCGACCTCCAGGCCACCTACGACAATTTCGATATTGTACGGCGGCATTTTGGCCAGGTGCCAGGCGGCATGTTTGGCGCTGACGAAAATGCTCGTCCCGGATACGACGATCCACGCCAGGGCATAGAGACATGTGGCATGGTAGAGCAGATGAATTCTGATGAGCATTTGCTGCGCATCACAGGTGATATCCTTTGGGCAGACCATGCCGAGGAGGTGGCCTTCAACAGCTACCCTGCCGCAGTAATGGAAGATTTCAAAGCACTGCGATACTTTACCAGCCCAAATATGGTACAGAACGACAGCAAAAACCACCACCCGGGCATCGACAACAATGGGCCTTTCCTGATGATGAACCCTTTCAGCTCACGCTGTTGTCAACACAATCACGCCCAGGGCTGGCCATATTACGCAGAAAATTTGTGGATGGCATCGCCCGACAATGGCCTGGCATCTGTGCTCTATGTGGCCAATGTTGTCACGGCTACAGTGGGTGATGGTACTGAAGTGCAAATCGAAGAAACGACCAGATATCCTTTCGAAGAGGAGGTACATTTTAAACTGGCCACAGAGCAAGCGGTTAATTTTCCATGGTACCTGCGCATACCTGCCTGGTGCAATGAAGCAACAGTATGGGTGAATGGCGAAAAAACTGACATCAATCCAATAGCCGGCAAGTATGTATGCCTGCGACGAAACTGGACTAGTGGCGATGAGGTAACGCTGAAATTGCCCATGAGCCTATCGGTGAAGACCTGGCAAGACAACCACCAAAGCGCCAGCGTTGACTATGGGCCGCTTACTTTTTCTCTGAAAATTGAGGAGCATTATGAGAAGGTAGAAAGTGACAAGACGGCCATCGGCGATTCGAAATGGCAAAAAGATGCCGACACCAGATTATGGCCATCATACGAAATATATGCCGGTTCTCCCTGGAACTACGGCTTGATGGTGGATAAAGAGCTCCCCGAAAAGTCATTTGAAATCCATAAAAAACCATGGCCTGTCGACAATTTCCCCTTTAGTGCCACCGCTACGCCCATAGAGATAAGGGCCAAAGGAAAGCGAATCCCCGCATGGACAATGGATGAACATGGACTAGCCGGCGAACTAAAAGACAGCCCGGTAAAGACTCAGGAACCCGAAGAGCAGCTCACCCTGATTCCCATGGGCGCGGCGCGTCTGAGAATCAGCGCCTTCCCGGTGATCGGAGAAGGTTCTTCAGCAGTGGAATGGTGAACTGACCTTTTTCCAGCTATTTTCCAGGAACAACGTCAGAGATGGCTTGGTTTCCTACTTCATCCGTATCAAAAAAAAATCCCATGTCGTCCATGGGATTTTTTTTACTTTTTCAATACTAAAAGCGAAATAAGCTATGGTGCAGGATTACTATTGCAATACTCCAAAGACTTTGAGTTTCACCTCATTCAATTCCTCTTTGAATTGCTCCATACCATGGAGAATTTGCTCTTTTTTGTCCTGGAATTTCTCCGTCTTTTTATTGAACAATTCTTTGTAGTATTCTATACCTTCCAACAGGTTCTTGTGGAAAGTATCGATGTATTTCTCGTTTTTCTCGGTCATGGGCCTGGTCATTTCACTTACCCGGTTTTTGAGGTAGTCCACATACAGGCCAAGCTCTTTAAGGAACATGTGCGGCCTGTCCGATCTTTCAATGATGTTCGATTTGCCATAGATATGGCTCACCATTTCTTTTAGCGTAGCCTTTTTGGAATAATAAGCCATATTTGGCCCCGGACACACGGCCACTCCCGGTCCCTCTTTCTTAAAGTCCAGCTTATTGACATGCAAGGCGGCTGTTCCAAGTCCGACACAGATACAGGCACGTTCCACCACTTTATCAAATTCTTCCTGATATTTTGCATCATCATCGGCGTGCAGTTCTTTGAGCTCTTTCAACTTCAAAAACTGGTATTGGCGTGATGCGACACAGATGGCTTTGTCGCCGAAGTCCTTGTTGATTTCCACAAACTTTTTGGGACAAGCACTTCCCGGACGGCCTTTGTCAATCAGCAATTGCTTTTCGATATCTTTGGTATTGCCACGCAGGTTGTTGAAAGGTACCCCCAGAGGAGAAATACCACTTAGATACAGGTCTTCTTCCTTAGCATCGGCCAGCAAACCCAGTGTATATTCATCTACATTGGTAACTTCGGGCACCAGCAAAAACGGCGTGCCCCAACCTACCGAATCTACCTGATAATACTCCATCAAAAATTCGTGTTCTTCGTGGGTGCCCACGCCTCCCTGAGCTGTGATGAGTACCTCCAGCGGTTTTTCTGGATAGGGCTTACCTTTGGCGCTTAGCGCATCGGTGAGTATTTTATAGGTGGTCTCCACCAATTCTTTGCGATTGTTCTTAAATTCTTCGAGTATTGGGCCGATCAGGTAGCCATCAGTAGCAAAGGCGTGTCCACCGCAGTTGAGGCCAGATTCGATCCGGTATTCTGATATCCAAATGCCTTTCTTGGCCAGAAATTTACCCTGGATGAGTGCAGAGCGATAGTCGCTCACTTTCAATATGATCTTCTTTTTGAGCTCGCCCTTTTCGTTCGGGTAGAAATCATCAAAATTTTCCATGTAGCTATACAGCCTCGGGTTCATCCCTGCCGATAGCACCACCGACGAGTTGAGGTCGCTGTTGGCGAAGCCTCTGAATGCAGCGTGTGCATCGTTGTACTCCTGGGGCAGCTTCACATTATCTTTGTACACATCGCGATCTAGCTTGGTCATGATGTTGACATCGATAGAACCCACTGGCAGGTGGTTGTGCAGCCAATGTTGCAGGTCTTTGAGGTTGTTGTGCTGTAGAAAGTGGTTGAAACGTTGCTTGATTTCAGAAAAATCGGGCAACATATCCATATATTTTTCTAGCTCTCCACCCTTTTGGTGCAGAGATAGTTTGAGTTCCTCAAATTTGCGTTTTACAATTTCATCGATCACGTTCAGGTAGGCTGTGATCCTTTTTGCTCTAAAGTCATCTATTTTTCTGATATGGCATGAAATTGGCATATCAAACTGTTTGCAATAGAACTCCCTCATCTTCTCCACCAATATATCATCAACCA
>JAAUQL010000205.1 GCA_012033595.1 Cyclobacteriaceae bacterium
GAGAGATATATTTTCTTCTTCGTATAATTGGAAATTGGATGAACAAGAGAATGCCCAACAGCATTAGGTGAATGGGTGTTTTTTTTGATAAACCAATCGAAGTAACCTAGGTATATGCCCACCATGGAGGACAAATGAAAAAGCCAGATAATGGCAATCGATACAATTCTTGAATTGAAGGCTAGCGGAGCTTTGGCTTGCAAAAGATTATTCATGAGATTTAATTTGATCGGTGGCAATTTTGGCCGATAGAAGACATAAAGGGATTCCGCCACCAGGATGCACAGATCCGCCACAAAAAAATAAATTTTCGAACTGATTGGAAAAATTGGGATGTCTTAAAAAAGTAGAGAAAATTGAGTTACTAGACGTACCATATAAGGAGCCCAGATGAGATCCGGTTAGTTGTTCGATTTGGATTGGATCAATCGTATCCTCACAAACAATATGCTTTTCTATATCGATATGCAGAATATGGTTTAGTTTTCGAATTATATTCTCTCTCGATTGATTTAAAAGTTCAGGCCAATTTTGACCAGCATCGTGCGGAGTATTAATCATTACAAACCAATTTTCACAACCATCGGGAGCATCGTCCTTTTTTTCTTTGCTGGTTATGTTAATATAAACGGTCGGATCATTATGAAGCTTGTGCTCTTTAAAGATGCAATCAAATTCTGCTTTGTAATTGTTACTAAAGAAAATATTGTGCAAATCTAGTTCGGGAATGATCGATTAATGGCCCCAATAAAATATCAGCGCAGAACTCGATCGCTCTTGTCGCAGTATTCGCTTTGGTTGATTGGCGTGTGGCAACAGTTTCTTGAATGTTGTGAATATGTCCATGTTACTAATTACGGTCTTCGCTTGGTAGCTTGCCGCTGAGGTAGTAACACCTACTACCTGCTTTTCATCGTGATTGATTTTTAATACAGGCTCATTAAAATGAAAATGGACACCTACCTCTAATGCTAACCGATATAAACTTTGAGATATTTCATGCATTCCACCCTTTGGAAAATAGGTACCAAGAGACATTTCCAGGTGAGGAATCATGGACATTATTCCGGAGGTAGCATAAGGCGATGATCCATTATAAGTAGCATATCTATTGAATAGTTGAATAAGCTTGCGGTTAGAAAGGTGCTTTTTGTTTACCTTATCTAAAGTGCTGGAAAGGTCAAGTTTATGAGACTGAAAAAGAGTGCGAAGCGTTGGAATGGAGAAATAGGTTCTCCAGCTATGTAAAGACTTGTTTAGGAAAATAGGAGCAGTGAGATCGTACTTGATTCTATTGCGCTTAAGATAGTTCCGTAAAGATTTTTTATTAGTTGAAAAATGTTGCCGCTGCCTGCTCAATAAATTTCTCTTCGTCAGCAGGAGCCGAGAAACGTGTACCATCATCCCAAAAATAATTACATATAACATCCTTTTTTACGTATTCAAACTTCGACTTAGGGTCAATATCAAAAAGCTCAAACAGTTCGTCAACCAAATGAGGCATGGTAAATAAGGAAGGGCCAAAATCAAATCTAAAACCCGTGTTACTAAATGAATGAATTTTGCCACCTGCATGCGGACTCGATTCGAATACCTGCACTTCGAAGTTTTTTTTGGCAAGGCGAAGTGCACTGGCAAGGCCAGCGATTCCCGAACCTACGACTATGGCTTTTGGTTGCAATGGATTGAATCAGTTACTTATGAAATATCGCATAAACAACCAGGTTCTTTAATTGTTTTAAGGCAGACTACCTAAAAGGCAGTAGCTCTGAGCTGCGTTAACTAATTTAGACTTTTTAAAAGATCATCTATTGTGTTGCCTGCCTATTTTCGCGGTACTTAAATTCGCGTTTAGGTTCATATTTTTTAGGTGCATAAAGAAACCCGAATGCTTCGCACCCTTCTTTTGTATGCTTGCTATGATGAATGTAATGGGCGTTGATCATCCGATTGAGATACCTGCTCTTTTTCTTAGGTATCCACTTAATACGCTGGTGGACTATGAAATCGTGAAACACCAGATAAAAAAGACCATAACAAAGTATTCCTAGTCCGACTGACAATAAGTATGGATTGACCCCACCAGAAGTGGCATATAATATAAGCCCTATGGAAGGCAAACTAAAGACCACAGCAAAAAGATCATTTTTTCAACTACGTGATTATGCACTGAGTGATGTGACTTATGCCATACCCACAGAAATCCATGCATAATGTATTTATGCGAGAACCACGCCACAAATTCCCAAAAGAGAAATGTGCCAATTGTAATGAGCGCGCAGATCAAAAATATCTTCCAATCCATTTACTTTTTTTCTTTACTAAAATACTTTTCTAACACAAGATAGCGATGATCAAAAATACGTTTTACTTCACCGCCTACAAAAACAGCATGTGCAAGCCTTCCAAAAATACCGAACGGGATTGCATAGTTCACTTCGTCTGTCATTTCAACGCCACCGCTCACCTCCTTAAAATGATGTTGATGATGCCAAAATTTGTAAGGGCCAAACCGTTGCTCATCAATAAAATGAACTCCTTCTTTTACCTGAGTGATTTCTGTTACCCAGTGCACGTTTATTCCGGGAGGTACGCTAACCTTATACCGAATGATTTGCCCAGCATACGCCTTTTCGCCACCTGAGGTATATAAAATCTCAAAACCCATACGTTCGGGAGTAATTTTTGAAAGATTCTTTGGGGTTGAGAAAAAATCCCAGGCTTCAACCTGTGAAATTGGTAAAAATTGAGTTCTGGTAAGATTGTACACTTTCATACATTTCATAACAACGAAGTATACTAAGAGTTTTAAAACTCAGCTAAAATCCTCAAATTTAGGATTCTACATCGGTCGCTATGCGTTTTCTAGTTCCTTTACTTTTAATTTCTTTGGCACTGCTGCTTACAAATAGCTGCAGCAGGAGTAAGCAAATGGCCGGTGTTACCGATTCGGTAGATTTTAACTTACACATCCGACCCATCTTATCAGATCGTTGTTTTAAATGCCATGGCCCCGATGCCAATCAGCGTAAATCAAATCTACGTCTCGATACACGCGAAGGCGCTTTTGGCTGCCCTAAAAGATAATCCTAATGCGCATGTCATTGTGCCCGGTCGTTCAGAAGATTCGGAAGTGTTTTTGAGAATTTCAAGTAAGGATACTTCGCAACAAATGCCTCCGGTTAAATCCAATCTTTCCCTTACGGAAACGGAAATTGATTTGATCAAACGATGGATTGATCAAGGCGCAGTTTATAAACCACATTGGGCATTTATTCCGCCCAAGCAAACAACTGTACCTGATGTATCAGATAAAGACTGGCCCGTAAATCAAATCGACAATTTTGTGTTGGCAAAATTGGAAAGAGCAGATCTGAATCCAAATGATGAGGCCGATCGTGCCCGGTTATTGAAAAGAGTAAGTTTAGATGTTACCGGGTTACCACCATCC
>JAAUQL010000107.1 GCA_012033595.1 Cyclobacteriaceae bacterium
TCGTTACCGTCGGGGCGCACGTTCCGCCCACAATCACATCATAGACCGCTCCGTCGCCGGTGGTTATGCCTGTAATCGTATATGTGCTGCTGCTTGCCAATGGTATAACTGTTCCGTCTTTGCGCCACTGGTAGGTCGGGTTGCTCGTCAATCCGGCATTCACACTGAAGGTCACATCTGAACCTTCACACCATGTCTGGCTGACCGGCTGTACCGTGATCTCGGGCAATTCATTGATCACTAAAGTTGAATTGCTGCTCGTTACAGGCAAGCCGCAAGAACCGATTACATCTACTGAATATACTCCCGCCGAACTGCTTACCGTTGCAGGGATGTTGTAACTGCTGCCCGTCGCGCCAGTGATATCGATCCCGCCTTTCTTCCACTGATAGCTAAGTCCAGTGCCTGTAGCTATTACACCAAAACTCGCAGGGCTCCCTTCACATATCGTCTGGCTTACTGCAGGTTGGCCGGTGATCACCGGCGAAGTGGTCACCGTCAAACCCGCGCCCACACTCGTTACCGTCGGGGCGCACGTTCCGCCCACAATCACATCATAGACCGCACCGTCGCCGGTGGTTATGCCTGTGATCGTATATGTGCTGGTGGTTGCCAATGGTATAACTGTTCCGTCTTTGCGCCACTGGTAGGTCGGGTTGCTCGTCAATCCGGCATTCACACTAAAGGTCACATCTGAACCCTCACACCATGTCTGGCTGACCGGCTGTGTCGTGATCTCGGGAAGCTCACTGATTACCAATGTTGAATTGCTGCTCGTTACTGTTGCGCATGATCCGATTACATCTACTGAATATACTCCCGCCGAACTGCTTACCGTTGCAGGGATGTTGTAACTGCTGCCCGTCGCTCCCGTGATATCGATCCCGCCTTTCTTCCACTGATAGCTAAGTCCAGTGCCTGTAGCTATTACACCAAACTCGCAGGGCTCCCTTCACATATCGTCTGGCTTACTGCAGGTTGGGTCGCGATCACCGGTGAGGTGGTCACCGTCAGACTCGCGCCCACACTCGTTACCGGCAAATTGCATAATCCATTTACAATCACATCATAGACCGCTCCATCGCCGGTGGTTATGCCTGTAATCGTATATGTGCTGCTGCTTGCCAATGGTATATCTGTTCCGTCTTTGCGCCACTGGTAGGTCGGGTTGCTCGTCAATCCGGCATTCACACTGAAGGTCACATCTGAACCCTCACACCATGTCTGGCTGACCGGCTGTGTCGTGATCTCGGGATGGTAAGCCGAAAGCAATAAAGCCCCTGATAGGCCATTTAAACCAGTAACAAATGATCCAAAATCAATAAAAGACAAATTACCGGAAGCTCCACCGGATAAGGACTTGACCTTTAACCCTGTAATGGTGATTTCATCATCGCCAGCTAATGTCCCTGTTACATTGACATTGAGTACATAAACCTGATTATTAAAATAAGAATCGGAAACAGTTGAAATATCTGTTCCTAAAAAAGATGTCAATCCAGTTGCTGTAAGATCAAACTCAAAATTTGCTGGTAAAAAAAGGTATAAATTATAATTGCCTGCACTAAAATCTCCAGGTGAAGTTTCTGCTATTTTGATGGGATCTAATGTATAAAAAGTCCCAGCACACAAACCCGACCCATTGGAGGCAGGGCTTATGTTCACTTGAGCAAATACATTAAACGAAACAAAAAAAAGCACCAATAAAATCGGCAATCGCTTTATTCCGTACAGAAAAGTGCGGGGGGTAAGAATCATTTAATATTCAATAAGTTTAATGTTTAAGCAGATGATGCAGTTTATTAATTTGCTTTCTATATAATTTGTAACCATCAATCAATTATCCATCGGCACCAAATCTCCATTTGGATTTACCTTAATCAGACACATTTTCGATTGCGAATTGGGGTTGATCTCAAACCCTATCGTTCCAACCAGCACATAGCTACCATCTGCCAGTTGTACCACTTTCGATCCGGTGTCGTTTTCGTTGCTGCCAAAGGTCTTTCGCCATTCTTCATCTCCCCTGAAATTGAGTTTGAGCAAGCTGATCTCATTGTTAAGCGGATCATCTAATTCTAACGTAGAAACCACCATATAGCCCCCATCGCTGGTTTGTATAATCCCGCTCTCCTTTACACGCTTGTTAAATTCATTGTTGTACACCTTTTGCCAAAGTTGATCATTGGAGGATGATACCTTTATAACCATCTCCCTTTCCAAATTGCCATTAACCGTTTTACCTGCCAAAACATATCCACCATCACTGGTGGCAAAAACATCGGTGCAATAATCATCGCTGGCAGGATTGCCCAATAGCTCGATTGCTTCCAGCTGTGTAACCAAAGGATTGTATTTGAACAGTTGGAAAAAGTATGATTTTTCGGTGACATCGTAAACCGATCCAAAACATATGAATGGCTTGGTGGAAGGATTTGACACATCGCCAGGATTCTGAAAGCTACGGGTGCTGTAGTTATTCACTCCTTTAATTCCAGAAACATATCGCGACCTTTTGGCCAAGGGCACCAGATCCACATCGGTTTCTACCATAAAAAATTCTGAACTGTCTTTATTGAGCCAGGTAGATGTGATCAGGAAACCACCGTTTTTAATATCCAGAATACTTGTTCCGTATTCATCCCTAAGGCTATCTCCATAGAATTCTTCGTTTAAAAGTGCTCCGTTGTCCAGCGCAAGTTTCAATACATAGACATCCCTGTTTTGTACCAATTGGGCATTGTCTTGAAGGCTTTCACCGCAAATGTACACACTTCCATCATTGCCAAGTATCACAGCATTGCCTATATCGTCACCAGCTTTTCCGTATCGGTTTTCCCATATCACATTGCCAAGATTGTCGGCACGCATCACATACACATCTTTTCCACCTGCCGATAATGTGGTGGTCGATCCTACTGCTATGAAACCGCCATCGCTGAGCGCGATAATGTCTCTGCCCTCCTCAGAGCCATTTCCGCCATAGAGTTTAATAAAAACCTGCCCCTGGTAGGGTAAAACGCTGTCTTTGGTATCGCAGGAGAAAGACAACAAACCGACACAAAGCAAGCTTGCGCTCCATAAAAAAGCTTTGAAATCTTCAACAAAAAATGGTGTGCTTATGCTAAAAAATCTCACTTTATCTTTCTGGGTTTATATAAAGGTTTCACAAATCCGACAAAAAATGAAAGGTCGTTGATCTTGAAGGCATCGTCAATGTTTCCTGAGGGAAATTTCAATTCACGCACCTCCGGGGTATCATCCAGCATCTTTTTCTTTTCAGCAGTCTCATTGAGCATTCCCATACCATATCTGAGTTCGAAGACCAGGTAATTCAAACCGATTTTGTAGTTGATACCGCCACCCAACAAGGCGACATAATTGAACTTATTTTTCAGATCAGTGGTATTTATTTTTGGGCGAGGCTGCACAGGAAACTTTTCACCGAGCTGTTCATAGGAGCCTTCAATATTTAGCATGGCTGACTTTACCAATAATTGAGGACTGATGCCCGCCGAGACAAATGGATTGACCTTGCCTTTGAAAAAATTGTATTTGAGCATTATTGGTAATTCAACTTTAGTGTGTGATATATCCATGCTGGTTTCATAAAATCCCCAATGGGTATCACGTAAGTTAAGCGTGCTCCTTCTTAGAAACAATTCAGTAGACAAGTGCAAATTTTGCCATATGACCATTTCTCCACCAATGCCTGCTTGATAGCCCAAGAGCTCGGAATACATCTTTGTTCCATCTGTTGACTGGGAAATGCTATAATCGAGCAATACATTGGCAAAAGAGTAGTTGATCCCCACTTTAGCAAGGGAAAGGTAAAATTTTGGTTTTGTGGTGAATTTAGCCGAATGATTGATGATTTCCATAGGATCAAGCTCCTGATTGGTTTTGTATTCTGGCGAAAGCTTCAATAATTCCAGATACGCTTTGTCTGCTTCGTCATAATAATCCAAAAACAGGTAGGTGAGCGTAAGCAGGCGATAGGCTCTGATTTTGGCTTCTTTGGTGAAGCCTGAATTGATACAAGGTTGGAGTAATTCCGGGATTTCGTACAACTTCCCCAGTCTGTATTTATTCTCGGCTTGCCCAAGGGCTAACTCACACTGGTCTTGAGCCAGTGCCGGAATTGCATGTTGAGTAAAGAAAAAAATAAAAAAAATAAAAAAGAGTCTCATCCCAATATGCTGATTTATCATTTTCCCGGATTTGCCCCAGCTTTATCACAGGTTTTTATATAATTGATATCGTCGCCGACATATCTGTCCCATTCGGTTTTGTCCATGTTTCTGATCAGGTATTTGCAAATATCCTGTGCCATCAGATCGGGCTTGGTTGGCCAAAGTTTGAGCACACCATTTTTTGTTCCTGCCAGCAAATAGTCGCTATCGGCACTGAACTCAATGCTCCACACATAATCATCGTGGTCTTTGAAAGCCACCGGAAGCATTTTGTCCATTCTGGAAAATACCCATAACTGTACTGTACCTTCGAGGCTGGCAGTCGCAATCAATTTATTATCGGGACTAAACCGTATTGCGTTGATCCTGGATTTTTGGCCGGGAAGCGAACGTGTAAAAAAGAAATCGCTGCCCACAACATCGCCAATGTAAACTACCCCGTCCTCGTTGCCCACGGCAATGGTTTTATTGTCCGGGCTAAATTCAATGGCATAAATCGGACGGTTGGTAATGTTTTCATAAGATTCCACCATATCCATATTATTGGTGTTCCAAATATCGATTTTTCCTTTTTCGTTTCCTGCCACCATGGTTTTACCATCTTTGCTCAGGGTAATGGCCGTGTAGCGGTCGTTAAATTTCTTTAACTCGCTGCTGTTTACAAAGTCATTGATGCGCAGCGTGCTATCCTGAATACCATATGAAAGGAAGTATTCAGAATTGGGAAGAAACATAAGTTTTGTCACTGGTCCTGTGTGCCCATCTATTTTTATGGTATTGAGGGTAGCCAGGTTGATCACCAATATGTATGGAGCATCTCCTCCAACGATCAACCATTTGCCATCAGGACTTACCTTCATATCATTATAAATATAACTCTGAGCCGGTTGGTACAAGGTTTTGAATTTGTAATCGTTAGCATTCCATTGCATTATTTTACCATCGCTACCGGTAGTATAAAAATCTTTCCCGTTTGGCGCATAGGCTATGGCTCTGATCATGTCCCGGTGCCCGCGATAACGGTTGAGATCGATTCCCTGATTTTCTTTGAGCCGGTCTCTTTTGGCATAATAAAGCCCATCGTAGATGTAATTATCATATACATTGCCCCCATATTCTTTATTAAACAAATATGCCTGGTAAGCGAGCAAGGCCTTAAGGTCTGTTTCGGAAATATTCAGCGACTTAACGGCCATAGACTGTGCTATAGATATCATTCTAAGCTGGTTGGCTTTGTCGCGCTCGTCTTTGGCGAGCAGGCTTTGTTCGTCGGCCACTATGCGCAGTGAATCCGCAATTCGCTCCCGTTCCATGGCCAGGGTGCGTTGTTGTATTGCAAAGTCAGTTTGTTTTTCGGCAATGTTTTTTTGATATAAGGCACTATCCGCGTTGAGTTCTGCTCTTATTCTCTGTCGCTCTGCTTCGTCAGCACTTTCAATGGCGCGCTCCGTTTGCAGCACGGCTTCTTTTCGCCGTTCTTCGGCAAGGTCGGCGTTGCGTTCGGCTTCTACCCTGTTTATTTCTGCAATTTCTCGCTGGTTGTCCGCGTCGATTTTTTTTATCCATCCGAACACAAAAAATATAATGGCGATGATAAATGCCACACCAAGAATTATGGCCACCATTTTGGTGCGTTGCAACATTCGCCTTTGCAACAGCTCCTTGCTTTTTTCTTCGCTTTCATAGGCGGTTTTGCAAGTTTCCAAAAATACTTTGGCACGCTCAAAGTATGGATTGTAGCGCTTTGCCCACGTCATGGTAGGTTTTTGCTTGATTTGCCAGTTTAGCGCGAGCTGCAAATCGGGCGGTCTCCACAAACCGGTTTTTCCGATTTGGTACATCTCCGCGGCGTTGGACAGCCGCTTGTACATCTGCGCTGATTCAGACTCCTCATCGACCCAGTTTTTGAGCCTTTGCCAAATTCGCATCAGACTTTCGTGCGATATCTCTATGATGGAATTTGCCTTTAAGGTCACATTGGATGGCGGCATCAACAGCGACCTGCCAGGCTCTCTGAATTTCTCAATTACTTCTATAAGCTCGGCTTGCGATACACCTGATATCTCGGCAATATCTTCAAGCTTTGCCGATCTGCGTACGCCATGGTTATCGGCTCCCTTCTCGGTGAGGGCTTTAAAGAGCACTTCACATACTTCCTTTTCTTTTTTGTCGAGTTCGGAATAGGCCTCATTAGCATGTTGCGATAGTGCTTCATGAATTTTTCCGATGGCAATGTAATGCCTCAAATCTATAGGCTCATCCATATCCCTGTTGGCTACCCAATAGTTCCAGGTTCGCATCAGCGCATGCTGCATTACCGGTAGCTGGTCGGGATTGTTGCCCACATCATTGAGCAACTGCTGAACGAGTCTTTTGGTGATTTTACCTCCTCCAACAGCCACCGGCCCTTCTATAGCAAGGCGCTGTTGATCCCTGGTCATTTGAGGTATCAAATAGTGACTTTTGTTGATGATGTGGGTAAGCTCCGGAAATTGGGAACAATCACCTATAAAGTCAGAACGCATGGTGAGCGCGATGTATATGGGCACTTCTGACTGCGAAATAGACTTGATCAGCAGGTTGACATATGCGGCAGCTTCGTTGAGGGCATCATCGTCGCGCTCGGTTTTGATATAGCGAAACAACTCTTCGAACTGGTCGACCAAAAGAAAAATATTTTTGGAAGATGATTGCGATAATTGCTTGACCGCGTCGACAAAACCCATCGAACTGCTGCGCAAAATAGTAGATGTCATTCTGCGGTCAATAGTTTTTTCTTCTTCTGTAGAGGTAATGTACGCCTGGTCTTTGTGCAAAATGCTTTCGGCCAGGTTTTCTATGGGAGCTATACCGGGTCGGGTTACCAGCACATTCCAGTCAGAGCCTGCTTCGGTCATAAAGCCGCCATACAATATCGGGATGAGACCACAATACATCAATGAAGACTTTCCACTTCCCGAAGCGCCGATAACAGCAGTAAAGCGATGCTGGGCAAGGTTGATCAATACCTCGTCGCTTTGACCTTCGCGGCCAAAAAACAAATGGCTTTCTTCAAAAGAAAATGGTCGTAACCCTGGAAAGGGATTTAACAAATCCAAATCACTCCCCGGATTGTATTTATCAAGTATATCTGACTCCTTTGGATTCATAGATTACTTTGCGAGCTGAGCCAAAAAGGGCTCGATTACCTTTGGCGAAAAACTGTTATTGCTATGAAGTATCATGGCCTTATTGTCCATTCCCAATACTTCATTAAGTTGTGTTTCATTTTCTATTAATATTGCCTGGGGGCTAATGGGCTTGTTGCGGCCCAAACCGAGTGATTTCATAAGATCCTTTTGCTTGCTCTTTATCCAGTCTTCATTTTCTTTACCATAGTATATCAGCGTGGCATCGCATTTCTTGAGGTTATCGTTGTGCCTGGATCTAATTTCATCGGGATTGCCGGTAAAATCGGACATAATTACCTGGTAGTCATTTTCAATAAGATAGGCCTCGATCTGCTGGCATTTTTGCAATTCAGACCTGTCATGGATCAAATATATAATTTTTCCCTTTTTGCCACTATAGCTACCGCTCATTTGGTCATATTGCCTTACTCCTTCCTGAATCTTATTGATAACAAAAGCCTTCAGCTCTTCTATGGATGTTTCGAGCAGGTCTGCTTTGTCCATTGATTCGGAATCTTTCTTGAGGTTTTCGATAAACAGCCGTTGCTTCACGCTGATATTTTGCTGCTCCGGCGAAACCCATATTACCCGGCCAAGATTGAGCGCACTGCTGGAATCAAGTCGCTCCAATTCATCGAAATATTCGGTGGCCATACGGTTTTGCAGGTCGATGATGGAAGAATTCGTCCCCTGGATTTTGCCGTAATCAGAGCCTACCAAATGGATGGACAGGTTGCAGGCCGCCAGGTTTTTCCTTACCATTTTCATGATCGACTCCATGTCTTTTGGCATGTTGTGCTCGGGCAGCACTTTGTAGCCGTTTCTCATCAACTCCCGCTTGATGGCATCGCGCGCGGCGATCAGGTCGGCACCTACTTCAGATACAAACACCGACACTGTGTTCAGCTCATTGCTTATGCTCGCCATTTCCTTTTCGGCAGAGCGCATATTGTCCATTACTTTAAAGATATCATAGGCAAGATCGTAGAGTCTCATCCAAAAGGTCTTTTCGGAACTTGGCCCGGTAAAATCATCGTAAATAAGCAGCTCTTCGGTGCTGGAATCAAAATGATAAAAATCATAGCTGACCGAATTGCTCAGATAATCCAGCAAAAAATGACCTTGCTGTGGTTCTCTTACTATTTTGAAAATGCGAGAATTCCATGATATACTGTTATGGCTTTTATTGATGGCCTTCTCGTGAAACAGTTTTATTTCATCTTTGAAAATATTCGAATTTAGCAGTTCGGGCGACACAAGCGGGATCAACAAGGTCATGGGAGAATAAAGGGAAGCAATGTCCAAATCCTTCTCATTTATTACATTGATGTTGATTTTTTCACCAGCTAAACGGGAGAGCAACAGTTCGAGAAAACGATGAAAACTCAAAGGCCAGTCTCGCGTGATTTGGTCTTGCCCATCGTGCTCTGATTTTATAATATATATATGCTGGCCAAAACTCATATGACTGTTTTTTCCTTTTTTATACTTAATAATTCAACAAATGGAATTGTGTTGTGGTTACTTGCTTTCGCTTGCTAAAGTATATAAATAATAAATTAAAGCAAAAGGGTTTATTTACCTCTTTTACAATATTTTATGTATTTTATTACATTACCTATCACCGCCTCAATGCACCATATCGCCCTTTTGGATATCAAACGAATCCAACAACCTGATGGTGACTTCATACTCATTAGTAATCAGATCAAGAAATTTGCTCTTATCAATTTTTAAGAGCAGCGAATCACCTGATATTCCTATAAGGGCATCATCGGCTAGCAAATCAATATTTACCTGTTCTCCAAGAAAGTCACCTTCCTCAAACTGGTGCAACAATTCTCCTAATTCATTTTTCACATCCAGGCCGCCGCTATAAACGGTGTAAAAACACTCGTTGTGCCAGTCGGCGGTTTCTATCACTGTTTTGTTCTCAAAATAAACCTCTTCTATATGATCTGCAATTCTGGCCAGGATATAATTTGGCAAACCGCCCATCAATGTTTTTTTATTGAGAAAGCGTACCAACTCAAACCGCATATGTGGTCTTAGTTTCGACTCTTCGTCAAACTTTTGACCCAGTATGAGATTTTGCAAATGATTTCTTTCTTTGGGTTCGTGTCGTTGCAAACTCTTCAGAAACAATTCCTCATCTATCTGGTACAAAGCCCAGGCACATGACTCCCTCAACAGCAGGTCGGGGTTGAAGAGATTGGCAATCAGCTCCATATCATAGGTGTCAGCTATCCTCTTCTCCCCCAGATAGAGTATTGTGCTGGCTTTAGTCCATCGGTTAATGGCATTATATTCTCGATTGATCAACAATCTCAATACGTCCTCCAAAGATATATCAATAAGAGGAAAATACATTTGCAAACGCCTTATTCTGTCAATATCGGTGATATCGTCAAGTATGGGTATGATCTTTTGCTTGAGGTCATCGGCGAGAAATACATCGAGCAGTTCTATGGCATAAGATATTCCTTCATTGGTTTTTGTTTCTATATTCTCTTTTACCAACTCAATGGATTTCTGATCATAGATCATCGATAGTAGCATATAGATATGGGCGTAATTATGCTCATTTTCTTCTTTGATGGCCTCCACCAAAGTGGCAAATTCCCCTTTACTTTCATTTAGTTTTTGAATGGCTTTCAGATTCCAGATGATCGTGGCAATATCCTCCTCGATAAAATACTTTATTTTGGGCATTTGTTCCACTTGTGCATTGAATCCACAATGTCCCAAGGCAACCAAGACTTGCGAAACCACATTCTTATCCGGATAGTCAATTTTATTCCACAAATAATCTATAGCTTCGTCGCCTCCCAGTTTGCCATATATATTCACAATTTCGAGCTTGATATCAAGGTTTTGCTCCGAATTATAAAAAATGGTTTCCAGGCTGGTAAAAGCCAGCGATCCATAGTTTACCAACGCGCTGGCAGCAGCATCTCTATAATTTTTCTTTTGAAGATTATCTAGTATAAAGGGCAGCAGCTCAATCTTTCTGAGCTCAGACGAGGTGTGCATGGCGGCCTTTATCACCCCCGGATCGGTATCATTGATCAGCTCTATCAACAGCCCTGTGCTATCTGTGGTTTCAGTAGCATTGATGAGTTCGGCAGCCAATTTTCTGTCGGAAATGACGGGTGATTTTGTCATTTCGGAAAGCTCTTCCTCTAAACTTGCATTGCGCGATGTTGACTTTGTCTTTATTTTTTCGTGCTGTTCAGATTTCAATTGATGAAGCTTGGCTGTATGGATAAAAGAAAAATCCCCTTCCAACACCTGTATGATTCGCTCAGTATGGTCTATGGTGTGGTCATTTTTTATACTTTCAATTTTACTATTGAAAATTTTAGGCGAAATCTTAGAGAGCGCCCTCAACGCAAATATCATCAAATTAGGATTTTGATGGTCGATGGAATCGAACAAACGGGAAATGAGCAATTTTTTACCTCGTTGTTCTAGCTTGTCCGCTTCTTCTTGCTGGCGCTCCAACTTTAGCCTGATGTGTACCCGATACAGGTGGTACAATTTGATGATGAGGTAGGTCCAGCCGATGATGATGGCCACCAAAATCCAGGAATAATGTATCAGCTCGAAAAAGGGTAAAAAACCGAGCAGAAGTATAATGCCGCCGCTTATCGCTCGTGAGAGCTCGTTGATGGTTCCTTCTATTTTAGTCTGAATATCGAACCGTACCCTGCTATCGAGCGGCATAAAAAACAATTTGAACACAGGGTTTTCGGTAGCTTCGCGAAGCGTAGTCCCAAATAGCTTACTTAGAGCGATAAACAGAAAAAACCAGATAAAACTGGGCTCTGTTACCTCAAAACCAAAATAGTATCCACTAACCAGGGCAAGACCCGTGAACACCATCAAGATGACGGGCAGGATGAGTAGCGCCACCTTCATTCCATACATGGAAAGCAGGCGCTCGTTCACAAAGGTCTGAATAATGAGACTCAATATCATAATGGAACCTTCGAAAACACCCAGAAAACTAGCCAACTGTTTTTCATTAGGATATTGTTGTTCGGCCACATTCATGAAAGAATAATCGACAAACACAAAAGCCGACATAGACAGCACCAAAAACAAAGCGAGATATACGATGTATTTGTTTTTGAATATATGGATAAACGATGTCTCTTTTCTGATGCTCTTTTGCTTTTGATGGAAGGAGCTCAATTGGTACCTGGAGATGAGCAACAAAAAAAATACGATGGACAGTGCCAAACCCAACTCGCCTATCCAGAGCAGGTTGATGGTATTGGCGATGTAGGGTATGAGAAAAGGGATAGAAAACGTAGTGATGATGATGGCGATCAACTGCCCCGAATCTATTCCGCCAATAATCCGCTTTGACTGTCGAAGGTCGAAAAGGCGACCAAAGATACCCCAAAAACCCAGTATGAGCAGCGAGGTGATGGGGCCCAACATCACAAACAGGGTAAAAACCAACCACTCAGAATCAAAATACGCAAACAATAGTCGCGCTATAATGATGAAAATGAAAATGGATACAATATTGAAAATGATGAGCTTGGAGTACTGCACCCGGTTTTGCAAGAGGGAATAAAGCCAGGTCGATAAAACTCCAAGAAAGCCAGAAACAAAAAAAGCTTCTCGGATATACTCACTCATTTGGCTTAGAAACAGGGTGGTAGCTACGATCTTATACGCTGCCAAAAAATGCCCATAAAAAACCCATATCCCAATAGCAGTATGACCGGTTTTTCTTCCCCTTCCACTACATTGAGTATACTTAACAGAGCCTTTATCATTTAGTGCTTAAAATAGAATACCCCATTTTACAATTCCGCCACCAAATTATCCTATTCTTTTATAAATTTTTAATGAATCGGATAATAAAGTTGAACATAGGCTATTTGCAGACCCTTTTTTTAATTAGTTATCAATCACTTTTAAGAAAGCCTCCAGAGGCTCCTTGTCGAATACCTTATTCAATTCGCAAAAATAAAAGCCCCTGCTTTCTGCTTGCAATGCTGGTTTTTTTTCGACATCCGCAAAAATGCCCCTACCAAGCATGGGCTTTTCTCTACCCAGACCCGGCGATTTGAGGATGTCCATTATCTTCATATTTATCCAGTTGATGCCAGACAAATGCGAGAATATCACCGCGATATCCATCTTTTTAAGGCAGCTGTTATGCATTTTGCGTATGGAAAATACGTCGCCTTCAAATATAGGAGTCAGTACTGAGAAACCCCGATTTTTCAAATATCCAATATAGGGTTGTACTGCTTGTTTATCTACCTGGTCGTAAATAAAGTAGATGCTTTGGCCTTCGTACCCTTTGATATAAAAACTATCGCTAACCTCTATGGCCGGTTGTTCGAGGCTTTTCAGCAAATAATACTTAAACTCTTCGAAGTTGGTTCTCAGCAATTCAACTTCCTCCAACTGCTGTATTTTCATCAAATGCCGGGGTACCTTCTTTTCTCTAAATATGTCTTCGGAGCTGGATTTGGGATGCCAGGCAAATATTTTGAAACCGCTGCTCTCCGTGGCAACAAGTTTTTGGCTCAAATAGTATTGGACTGAAGTTTGAATTTGCGCTTCTTCTATTCCTTTTTCATGCTTATCCACGGGCTTGTCGAGGTCGCTCAACAAGTGAATGGCCACGTCGCATTGTTGCATAAGCTGGAAATCTGCATCTTGCATTCCAGGCCCGGTTGTACCTGCGTAAACCTGACAACCAAAATGCTCCAATTCATTCATCAGATTCTGTTTATACGCTTGCATTTCGGCACTAGTCTCTGCCACAAATACTATTTTTCCATTGCTATTCGACATCTCTATGCTAGTTTAATGCCTTGACATCAGCCACTTTCTGGCTATTTTGAACAATATAAGAAACTACTCAAAGTCATTTTTAATTTCAATCCTATTTCTTGTTTCATAGGCACCGACGGATAGCAGGAATTGTCCATACTCACCCTTCTTCTTCATACAGTTCCCATTCGACAGGCTTTATTTTACACTTGAGCAACACCCTGTTCAAATAGCCCATATGGTGCTGCAAATGTCGGAATTGCTCGAGTACAACATCCAGGTTCGACCATTTTACATATAGGTTTGAGGCTTCTGTCACCGTTTGCGAATTGAGCTTCATAAAAAAACTATGCGCCTTTTCTTCGACAAATTTAAGGTACGCCACCATGTCTTCCTGCTCGATAAAATTAGGTGACGTCTCGCCCAAAACTGAATTTACTTCTTTGTTGAACACCGGCTTTTCAAATGCTTGTTTGGTTTCGCTAAACCAATAGTCGATGCTATAGAGCACATGATAGACCTGTTGCCAAATCGGCGGATCGATATTGCGCTGAGCCCATATGGCCTTGGGGCACGTTTCTATTACTTTGGAGATCATCTTGAGCGAAGGCTTAAATTGCCTCCACAAGACCTCTTTCACCATATCATTGTCATTGTTCATGATCAAAAAAAATTGATATATAAAAAATATGTTTGTTAATACAGCCTTTTACCAGGAAGAAAGTAAAGTTTTCACCAAAAAATCATTTATGCCGCTGGTATTGTTGCCCATGACCACCGACAGCTCCACCCGGTTCATTTTCAATTCTTTGTTCAAGCTCAACACAAGCATTTTTTTGCCAGTATCGGTTTTTGTTTCTTTTTGATCCACACCGATGTGCTCAATTTCAAAAACGACATCTTCATTTGCAAATGCTTGCAAAAAGAACTTCTTCCCATTTTTGGCAAGCACCGCTTTATTGCCATACAGTTCGATGGCAGCATCTGTCACCAGCGACCACTTTACAGTTTGTTTTTCATGTTCAAAAAATATTTCATCCCTTATCAGTACCTGCTCTTCGTTCATCAATTTGAAACCTCGCAATACCGTTGTGGCATTTTGATATACCTCAGTCATATCCATCACCCCAAAAGGCTGGGAAGCCTCTGTCTCTGCATTTTTTATCCTGGCGATGCCTTCCGGGTTTTGTATATCATTTCCGATCACCAGGGTAGAATGCGTCCTGTTGTTGTTGCTATCATCTTGCCATCGTAGTGTTTTGGCGTTATCATCGGATAGTTGTGTTTTTTCTCCAGCGGGATCAATTGCCCAACGCTCTCCGTTGGAATCTAACACAAAGGTACCGGCGTCTAACTGTTGTTGCGGAAGGGTACCACGACCTGCTTTGGCGGCAAGGTAAAGCGCCTCGGGGTTTGGACTGCCCTTCATTACTAAAATATCTATATCCCCTTCAAAATACCTTGCTTTCAGTGATTTGCCTGGTTTTGTCTCCCGATCGTCAAACCAGGGCAGTGACATATAAAAGAATCGCCCGCGGTTTTTGGCATAAAAAGAGGTCCCCGGCGATACATTGCGCCCTATCTGATTTTTGGCAAAGTCCGACACATCGTCGAGCATGAACCGACGGCCAAACCAAAACAACTCCGGGCACATGAGCTGCCCCTGTTCATTGTGCTCGCCATAATTAAACAGTGTACCAGCAGGACTTAAACAATACACAAAAGCACTTGCGGATTTATTAACACCAGGCATGGCGGACAAGCCGAAATCGTGATCGAGCGCTGATTTTAATGCTGCGCTGGTCAGAGCAAGGTAGGTGTTGTTGTAGCTCCAGTATTCCGCGCCCTGGTACCAGGCGCCATCTGGCTGGTAGCGGGCCATATCCGGAATGAGCTTTTTTACCCCCTGATATATTATGTTATTTTTTAAATCGGGAAAATCTTCCCCAACAGCAAGGGCGCCAAGGATGAGCCCTCCGGTGCACACCTGGTTCCAATGGTTGTCCATCTCGTACCATACATGCGGTTTATCTTTAGGATTGTTCAATACCTCAAGACCCGGATTGAGACCGTTTTCGACTATTTTATTTCTGATGGTTTCCTTTTGTCTGATGTTCAAATGATAAAAATTCCAATCGTAACCAATGGCCATGGCGGCGGTCATTTCGGCCACATCCAAAAAATACTGAGGATTCCAATCAGGAAAAGCCGCCACATTCATCATGGTTTCTATCGCCTTGTCAGAATACTTGTCTTCTTCGAATATGCGGTATGCCAGAGACAAGGTCAGTATGCGGCGAAGTGATTCCTGAGCGATGCTCAACATGGACTTCTGAGCGTTTAGGCTATATTTCAAAGGCTTACTTTGCAAAAGCTTGTCTGCATCGGCTTTCAGTTCGTTCTTTAGCTTTTCGGCCAGTGGGTTTTCCATTATGGTAAAGCGCAAAGCCAATTCATCATATTTGGTCATGAGCAGCCTTGGATGGCCAACGGTAAATTCATAAGGATTTTGCTGAGCGCACAACCTGGTCGGCAGCCAAATCGTTGCCAGGAAAACAATTAGGGCAAGTAACTCCTTCATTAAATAATTAATAAACAAAAAAACAAATTATACAAAAATTACTTTTTTGAAATAAAAATGAGATCACAATTGCTATTAGTAATCAGGCACTTCCGTCTCCAGGAGGAAAAACCTGCTAAAAAATAGGTTGCGGCCGTGGATGGACTTTGAAATCAGAGACAAAATTCTAAAATAAAAAAATATATCCCTTTAATTTCCCTTCTGATTTTGTAATGCAATCTATAAATTATCTTTTATAATGCCTATATAATAATCTAAAAGTACAAATTATTATAAAATTTTTCGGATAAGAACCCGAATTTAGGACTTGCCAAATAAATGAATATTCGGACATAGGTTAATAACACTTGCGCTCGAACCAGCAATGAAAAAAATTAATACTCACCACACTGCGAATCAATTTGCTCCTTGCCTACCTTTATTGATCTAAGTCCTTACTTTTTATTTTCTTTTCATTCCTAAATAGGAAGCAAGCAAAGAAAAATCAAACCAAAACAATGCTTCCAGACACTTCCAACCGCAGCCTCCGATGTGTTGTCGAACCAGCGCTCATTTCGTTAAGTTTAATCAGCAATAAAGTTTTACGGTTTTAAGCTGACCCCGATGAGGTTCGTCAAAAAAAGGGAAACATTGGTATGAATTCAGCCACCCGTATAATGTCCAGCTTAGCGGCCACCTTCGCCATTCTATAATGCCACAAGATGACCCGGCCAAAAGTTTGCCTTATGCGCTTATCTTTTTTTGTTAAATAAGATATATAACTATTTTTGTGGCACGAAATCTAATTATTACTATTCACGTAGTGGGCACATTTTCAATTTTCCATTTGCACCATCATTGATCCTTAAACCAGGACGCTGCATTTCATTTTTTCCCCACTATAAACCTTCATTACATGACTGATAATACAATTTTAAGACTTGCCATCCAAAGAAAAGGGCGCCTGAGCGAAGATTCCCTCAGCCTGATCAAAGAAAGCGGGATCAAGTTTAGCAGCGACACCGGTCGCTTAAAATCCACCTCGCGTAATTTTCCAATAGAATTCCTCTTTTTACGAGACGACGATATTCCGGATTATGTGGCAGACGGTGTGGCAGACATTGGCATAGTGGGCGAAAACGTCGCTTTGGAAAAAGGAAAGAACATAGACAACATCAAAAAGCTTGGGTTTTCCAAATGCCGGCTCAGCCTGGCCATTCCCAAAGAAATAGATTACCTGGGGCTTCAATACTTCCACCAATCGAGCATAGCCACTTCATACCCGCGTATTCTGGGCAGTTTCCTGGAAAAAAACGGCATCAAGGCTGATATACACGAAATATCAGGATCGGTAGAAATAGCCCCAAGTATAGGGCTTGCGGCTGCGGTGTGCGATATCGTGAGCTCAGGCAGCACCTTGTTGAGCAACGGTTTAAAGGAGGTGGAAACCATCCTGCATTCAGAGGCGGTAATCATCGGCAACCAAAATCTTAGTCAGCAAAAAAAATCCATCCTTGACAGGCTCCTGTTTAGAATAGAATCGGTGCAAAAAGGCAAAAACAACAAATACATTTTGCTAAATGCCCCCAATGACAAACTCGACGAGATCATAACACTGCTGCCCGGCATGCGCAGTCCGACCATTGTGCCGCTTGCCGACAAAAATTGGAGTTCGGTTCATTCGGTGATCAATGAAGATGAATTTTGGGATGTGATAGAAAATTTGCGTGGGGCAGGCGCCGAAGGAATACTGGTGGTGCCAATAGAAAAAATGATATTATAAAATGAAAATACTCAAAAACCCGTCATCAGATGCACTGAAGATTGCCCTTGAGCGACCGGTAAAAAGGCTGAAGAATATTAAAAAAACCGTAAAGCCTATATTAAAAAATGTAAAGCTCAAAGGTGACCGGGCGACTGATCA
>JAAUQL010000108.1 GCA_012033595.1 Cyclobacteriaceae bacterium
CCATTCCCTGAAACACCATGTGTTGCGGAAGGAAGTATTCGGCCAGCTCATGGCCTTCGAGCATCAGTTGTTGCCCTCCGTCCAGGTAGAAGGGCACGCCGTGGTAGTCGGGTGCGGTGGCCATGCGGATGCCTGGGGCTTCGAGCTTGAACCTTAATCCTACCTCCAGCCCGCTTTTGGTGAGGTCGAGCAGCATCAGGCTGAGGCGCAGCCGATCGGAGGCCGGCGAGGTGTAGTCGCTCAAAAAAATGCTGTACGGCGGCTGTACCTGTAGCCGCGCATCCACCGGGGAGATCTGGGCTTGGGCGGCAGTCATGGCCCATACCAGACAAATAAGCCATATGGCGGTGGATGATATGGCGCTTCTAAAATGAGTAGGCATAGGTCATCCTGATGGTTAGTTCTGAAAATGTAGTTGTAGAGGCTCCGGGCGTATCGCGATGCGTGAAAACGGCGCTCAGGTTGAATTGGTGCCGTTCGGTCAGGTAGCGTTTTTTCTCGTTATCCGTTACCGTCTTTACGGTTTCACCCTTTACCGTCCTGGTTTTCTCTTTTCTTATCGACAGGTCTTCGGGCAGGTCTATTCCCGTAAGGGCCGACGCTTCCTTGTAATATCCTTTATCGGCAGTTAGCTGTCTTTTTTCAGCTCTTGCTTTTTCTCGATCGTTATTGCGCCACTGATCGGTCTTTTCTTTTTTGTGGCTGCTCTGAAAACTGATGTTCCACCGGGCACTATAGATTTGCGATGCGGGCTTTTCTTCTTGCCTGGCTCTGTTGTACGACAGGGCCAGCGTGCTTTTCAGTTGTTTGTTCATTACGGCCTTGCCCAGAGAAAGGGTGGGACCGATGGATTTGGAACTTCCATGGCCATACTCTTGTGTATAGCTGCTCACCGATGCAGCAAAGTTGAGGGATTTGTCGGGGATATTGAGCCCATAGCTGAGCGTATTGGATAAAAAGGTGCTTCCCGGGTTTTGTTCGCTTCCATGGCCACTAAATCCGGAAACCTGCAATGCGGTATTGAATGCCAGTTGCTGGGGCAGTTGCTGGCTGCCCATCTGGTAGGTAGCCGACACCCCACAGCTTTGGTTCACCTGGCGGTAGTTGAGCGTATCGACCTCGTCCATATATTCGTAGTCGGTAGTAGGCCGCACATTGGTAAAAGCAGTAAAGTTGGAATAGGTGCCGCTGACGTTGAGGCGCTTGCTGATCTGAAAAGTGCTGTTGAGCGCGCCGACCCATCTGCTGGTGGTATTGGTCTCGCTGTTTTGGAGGTTGTTTTTTTCCAGGCCAGCCTGCACATCTATATTGAGCCGGCCATTTACCAGGGTAGTGAGCCCGCCTAGCAGGTATTTTTGAAGGTCGTTGTTGAAAAAATATCCCCCCAGTGTCTCATATCCCGGATCTACGTGTTCCATGCCAATCGATAAGCCATAGCCATTTCCGGTGTAGTTCAGGTTTGTTTTATAAACAAAAAACTGCTGTTTGCTGAGCTCTAGCTGTGTCGTATTGGAGATGTCGCGGTGGAGCAGGCTGTAGGCCACTTCGCCGTCGAGGGTGAATTTTTTCATCAGATGCTTTACGAAGCCAAGGCTGAAGGCTGCATTTTGCTTTGGTGTGTTTTCATCGCTATGGAAATTTTTGGGCAAGGAGGATACCTCATCTTTGTCCATTGAAAAAGTGCCATAGACGCGGTCTTTGTCCCAGGAATATTCCAACCCTCCGGCCATGCCCATGCGTCCAAAAGTAGCCGAATGCTGCTGATTGCCCAACGAATCGGGCACCACCGCCTTTTTGAGGCGTCCATAAGCAAGGTCGATTTTCCAATGTCCAGGGGTCAGCGCTACCGATGCGCCTGATAGCCGGTGGCCTGCCATGGTATATGGGCTATAATTGACGCTATGGCTGCCAAAGCGCGTTGCGATCCATTTGTAGCGCGGGGCAAAGCTGAAATTGTTGAAAGGCTGGGTGTAGTTGAGCTTTCGGTTGGTGTAGCTAAAGGACAGCGGAGCCGACTGCCCAAAAATACTGAAATTGACATTGCCACTGGCATATAGCGAAAAGCCCTCGCGTGAGGATGGGGAATCGAAACTGCTGTAATAGACATTGGCCAGGTTGATGCTGCCACCACCCACCTCGAAGGGTTTGCTATTGAAAAAGCTTTCCACGTCCTGGGCTTTTGCAAGGTGTGCAAGGAAAAACGAGAGCAATATGGTGGTGAATCGGAACATTATCTCACCACCATTTTCAGGGTTTCGCGCGAGCTTTTGCTGACGGCCATCAGCAGGTAGGCGCCATGCTCCAGGCTCGGGCCATTATAGGCAATGTCATAGGCTGGTTTAGCCGTATCCTCTTTGGTGCGCCAGCGCTCTATGCCATGCATATCGTAGAGGAACAAGGCCACCGGTTCTGCGGTGTACATGGTAATGTCGATGTCGAAGCGCCCATCGTTGGGGTTGGGCTTAATGACAAAAGTTTCAATGCCCCTAGGCCCAAAGATATCCTCGCCCATCAGATCGGGAGCTTCACCCTGGGGGAAGAAGGAGAATGCCTGCGTGGTATAGGTCATGCAACTGTCTTTGTAGGCATACATGCCTACCTCATATTCGCCGGGGGCAGCGGCAGATATCAACGGGTCGCCCAGCGTATCGATGCTGACCACCAGGCCATCGGCAAAGTCCCAAAATACAGAATCCGGTTTTGGCCTGCTGATTTCCTTGAGATAGATCGTATCGCCGACCTCCACCCACGAAGCCCCAAGAAAGGAAGCCATAAAATCAACATCGAGCATATCTACGGTGAAAGGTTGTGTGTTTTCGCAGCCATTTGGCCGGAGGGCGCTGACAGTATATTTGCCGGCTTTTTCCAATATCACCTCAGAGGTGGTGGCATTAAAGCCATTGTCTGCTTTCCATACAAATGAAGCATCTTCTTCGGCATAGATTGCGGCCACTTTGTAGGGCTGGTCGTTGCACAGCCTGAAATAATCGGGAAAGCTGAACAGTGCTGGTTCGTGGATGCTGGCCGTATCGAATGCATGGCAGCCTTTGTCATCGATCACCCGCAGAGACAGTGTGTCGGCTTCGGAAATTTTTAGCTGTGAGGTTTTATTGGGAAGTTCCTGCTGGCTGTTTTTCCAAAATAATTCATAGGGCAATGAGCCCCCGGATATATTGGCAGCTACCATACCATCGGCAGCCCCATGGCATGAGATATCCTGCACATCGAGAGAGACCATTAGCTCCTGGGCCAGTGGTATAATATCGATTTCGAACATCGAAGTGCAGAGCGAATCGTCCTGGACTTTTAGGGCATATCGGCCTTCGATCAACTGACTGTATTGGGTCGTAAAACCCCGCCCGGTATATTCTGTATTTTCACCATTGCGCCACCATTGCCAGTCGTATCCGCCCGTGCCACCCGATATCAAACCGGAGATCAATCCGGTGGGTTTACCATAGCATTCTATGTCCTGCTTTACAAAGTCAAAGCGAAGGGGAGCTGGCTCGGTGATGCTAAATGACGTGGCGGACTTTTCGTTGCACCCTGCATTCCGCGATAGCCACACCGTGTAGTCGCCCATGCTGAGGCTATCAATGGAAAATTCCTGGTTGTCACCAACAATTTTTGAAAATGTTGAAATGCCCAGCTTATCGCTAAAATTGAAAATGGCATTTTGACCTTTCCAGCTGATGTTGACCTGACCCTTTTTATCGCCAAAGCAGGAATTTTGCTTAGTGACGTCTGCTACCAAGGCCAGCGGCTCAACAGGTTCGATCTGGAAGGTCTGATAAAACCGGGGCATTCGGGGCGCCCTGCGTCACTCACCCAAACATCATAAATACCATCAGTAATCGTGTCTATTTCAAAATTTGTGAAATAAAAAGATTTTTTATCGATATAAGGCTTTTTGTTTTTGTGAATAAGAATATTGAAGATAGAAGTCCCGCCTTGGATTTGCCCAATTTGGAACTTATTGATGGCCGGGTCGAGGCATAGCAAAGAGTCGTAGGTGAGGGTGGCGGCGACCCGTGTGGGTGCCACAATGTGGGCAATGGAGGTATCGGCATCTGCTTCGCAGATAAGACCTTCGGCTGATCGCGGTATGGCTATAAATGGTAGTCGCCTGGGGGCAAGTGACTAATGGCAAGGTCTGTTTTGCTTATGATTTCGTTTTCATTTTTCCACCAGAAATCATAGCCGCGCTGGTGATCTGTGATGAGTGCAGTTATTTTGGCATCTGTGGAATCCATACAACTAATGGGGTCGATTTTAAGGAAAATATCCAGTTTGGGCGGGCCGCTAACTTTTATGACCGATTGGGTAAAATCTGCACAGGTTTCTGATCTGGTCAGTTTAACGGTGTAGGCACCAGAGGCCAATGCATCAAAATTCCAGGTGCTGTTGCGTTGAGCCTTTGCCATTGGCTTGTTTGTGTCATCGAAAAGCTGGACAATGCCCTGATCGAATTCTATGGGATGCCGACCCGTTATCTGACCCAATTGGCTGGCCGTGCATGGGTTGTCGATCACGCTGATGGTATCAAACGACAAGGCGGACACCGCATTGATGTACATGTCGGCCTCCATGCCGGGGCAGTTGGTTACCATATTGTCGAGAATTACCACATGATATCCGCCCGGCTTGCCGACAGTGAGGCGTGCCGTATCTGCGGTCGTGATTGTTTCACCTGCCAAAACATCTTGCTCATCATACCATCTAATGGCGTAGCTGGTGTTTTTGATGCCGCCTTTTATTCCTTCAATGTTGATGGCTGCGCTAAATGCTGTGTTGCACGTAGAGGGGATGATGGAAAGTGGCTGAACTACATTGACCCTTTCTACCTGATCGAAAGTAAATTTTTCAAATTTATCGGCCTTGCACATTTGACCGGAATATGTCTGTAGCATCTCGATTTTCAGGCCGATGTCGACTCCTTTTGGAAAACCATTTAGTTGGTAGTTGATCACGTTCCTGCCATTGATGATTTCACTGGAAGTTTCTGTCGCTGTTTTGTAGGAACCATTGTAACTGAAAAGAGGAGTCTGCCAACCTGAAACCTCGACAAAACCAAGCCTGACACTACCGGAATCGGTGTGGCATTGAGGTTGAATGAGGCTGGGCTCGCCATAACTTTCCAATGAATCCAGCTGTTCGATTATGAAATCCACATAGCCTTCGCAGGGATTGTCACTGGGGATAAAATAATTAAGCCTATAACTGCCAGCGGAAAGGTTGCCGAGAGTAATGGCATTGCCATTTATTGGGTTGTAAAATCCTATGGTGTCATTTAGCTCTTTATTTGCCAAAAAAAACTGTGCCCCGAGGGCTTGCAGATCAATACCTTCTTTAAGGCTTTTAAATGTGACGCTGCCATTGCGCTCTTTATAACAAGCTGGTGTGATATTGACGGGGTTGGGGTCAAGATCGGGCATACCGGGATAGACCATATAAAAATCCGATTCTTTCCATTCGCTTAGCTGGCCATTGTATAGCTCGATGCGGCTTCGGAATTTGAGGTTTTTGCCTTCATCACCGGGTTGTCCCATGATTTCATTCAGATCGATATTTCGTATTTTGAAGCTGTCTTTAACCCCAACTGTGCCCATATCTCTCCATATTGGTTTTGGCTCCTCTGAATAGTAGGGAGCTTTGCAGCATAAACATTCCACTGCCTCAGGGGGGCATTTGTATTCTTCATGCCAGCATTCTTCATAAGTCTGTTCTTGGTCATCCCTACATTGGTCCTGGTTTACAGTACCCTCATCTTTTTCATTATCAGCATTGTATTGATAAGTAATGGATTTTATTTTATAGTGGCCCGTCGTCTTTCCTACCACACCAAGGGTTACAGGGCTATTTGAACATAAATTGCTTTTAACCTTTTTTGGTTTGCCTGTTTGGTCGGTTTGCTGAAGTTGGAATGGAAAGGTATTTTTGGGGGTGAGAAAGAAATAATATCCTACATAATAAAAATTATTTGACTCCGCTACGCCATAGTTTTTACTAGCGACACTATCTAATTCTCCCAGTTCAAGTAAATCATAATTTAGTCTAATCAACCTCTCATTTTTTCTCACGCCATTTGTTACCACTCTTTGGCAATTGTCGCCGTCAGTTTCTCCATCTTTGCCTTGTGCAATCAGCACTTTCATCTCAAAAAAGTCCTCTTGAGCATTGTATAAAAACCTGTCATAATCAGATAAATTATATAAATCCTTATATTCTTTCCTGTCCTTAATATTTAATTGATCAGTGCAAAACCATCTATTCCCTGGCAAAACCAACGTTCTAACCTTAGCATACTTTCTTTGCTGGTCTTTTTTTGAATTCATACTTAGTTTAAAATAGTTATGCCTAACTCTAATCAACCCCTCATCCAGCGTCAATTCCTGCCCTGAAACTTGCGCATGAAATGTGGTGAAAAACATTATAAAAAACCCCCAGAAAATTATTCGTTGCGTTTTCATGTGTTAGAAATTTAGCTTGACTTCATTGCTCCACCATTCCTTTCGCGTATCGGTACATGCTGCCTTAAGCTTGTATTTGTAGGCATTTCCCTGTTGGATCAGATAGTCTTTGAAAGCACGATCTTCCTTTTTAAACAGTTGATAGCTGCGCCAAGGGCCATCGTTCACCGACCGGTACAGGCTCCATTGTACCACTTTTTCCATCTCTATCTTCTTATCTGATTTCCATTCCAAAACCACACTTCCATTTCTTTCGCAATCGCGCCTTTTAAAATTTCAATTGCTTTTGTTCCGGCACTACAGGGAAAAGTAAAGCTGATCTGGTCTGTGGCGCTTGTATTTTTGCTTCGATCCATGGTGGTGAGACTGGCCAAAATGGTCGCACAGGGAGTGTTGGCAATCTTGTACTGCTTCGGAAATGTATGGGCATCCCATGATTGCACGGTATCCGTTTGCGATGCTTCTACCACCACAATGTAATACCGCTCCACGTCGGTACTAGGACTGCCCTGTAGGTCGAGCATCAATTGTCCATCTTCCAACAAGGTGTAGTTGCTTATTTGAGCCGGCACGGGTGCGATATGGTCGGGCTTGATCAAATGCAATACCTTAGAAAAACCAGACATATTGCCACGGGTGTCCAGTGCCTGGATTTTGTAATGGATATCGTTGGTGAGCGTCTCCAGGCTAATGGTATCGGTATAGGTAGATGCCAAAACAATGTCCCTGGTCGATTCCATCCATTCTCCATCTGCTTTGTTGGCCCTAAACACACGATAGCCCTGCAGATCCTGCTCGGCATTCATTTGCCATTTCAAAGAAACCAATCCTACTGTAGAAATATCGCCTGAAAGGGCTTGGGGCATGGCCGGAGGTGTATTGTCCTCGAATTGTATATACCTCGGATAGCTTTGCACTCTTTTGTCAGAAGCATCTGTTGCCGCTACTTTATAGTAGTTGGAATGGGAAGGAAATTCGTCTGTAAATTTGCCATCAGCCTTGGGGGTATTCATGGTTTGCACTATTTTGTATGGCCCATCTATATGGGTCGCCTTCCATATTTCAAGCGTAGTGGCTTTGGCATATTCCACAAAAGACCAGCGCAGCAATACACTTTTATTGTTTTGATTGATCAACGTATCTATTGTGGGCGATTGGAAACCTTCGAACAACTCGCGACCTTCGACCACAATCTCCTCTGAATAGGGCCCAAAATCGCCAAATGCATCTACGCCTCTGATGCGGTACCATACAGGAACATTGTTTCTTGCCAGCGAATCGGTGACTTCCATCCAGTCCGACACTCCCCCTTTGGGATTGAGGTTTACCTGCATTGGCCGGTCCAACTCCTGATAATTGTGAATGAGCGCTTCCTTTTTTTCTACTTTATATGCGGTATAATAATCCTGCAAAAAGGCCACATAAACGGCAAGTTGCACCACTTTGTCTCCATTGATCACTTTTATGTTTTCGATGGCTGGTAGAGTGGCTGGCTTGTCCGTTTCCACACTCAATATGGCTTGGGCGATGTGATATGTACTATCCGCTACGGCAGGCTTTATAATATAGGTGTATTGTGCATTGGGCCGGATATTGGTATCCGTAAAGCTCAATGCCAAGGCCTCGGCAGCCAGGGGCTCCACATCCGCGGCATACAGGGCAAATGAAAAGCTGTTCTTTTCCTTATTGGCCATATCAATGATCTGGCCGGGGTTTGCATTAGCACCGAAAGAGGATGTCACCTGACCTTTGAGCGTTTCCCTGGCCAGTGCCACAAATTTGTTGTTGGGATATTGATCCCACTTTTCGTCCGGCCAGGGTTTTATTAATCCGCCACCCAGTATTTCCTTTACAGGAATTCCGCTGACAAGCTTACCGTTTTCTTTGATGGTGTAGCGCTCGATCACATAACCTGATTGGTTCAGCTTGCGCCAGGCAAAATAGTTGTCAGGCGCCCAACGCAATTTCACTTGCTGCCCATCATATTTGCTGATGGCCTTTAATTCAGCATCATTCACCTGTTGGGCAAGGGTTTCGAATGGCTTCGCAAGCAGTAAAACGGCCAACAGCCCCAGTACGATATTATATGTTTTTATTCCTTTCATTTCCAATCAATTGGTAGTACAGCGGTAGAAGAAGGTGCATTTTTGCCAG
Organism: Cyclobacteriaceae bacterium; assembly: GCA_012033595.1. GTDB lineage: Bacteria > Bacteroidota > Bacteroidia > Cytophagales > Cyclobacteriaceae > JAAUQL01. The sequence goes on from JAAUQL010000108.1 coordinate 8,625, forward strand.
GGGGCGTATATTCGAAAAGGATATTGTAGGTGCCGAGTTTGATCAGTTTGAAGCCATTGAAATAGATCGCGCCAAGTTCGGCGGGCACTTGCTCATTGGCCACATTCTTATAGGCATCGCTTATTTGTTGTTTCAGCTCCATAAAATCGCCATAAGCGTGTTTGCTCAGGTCGTACCAGAATATATTGCTCAGTCCCTTGGTGGTGACTGTACCCTCCTGGTAGCTAAACTTATCGAAGTTGAGGTCACCGGTATAATATTGGTTGCTGAAATTGCGGAGGGGTATCAAGCCGTTTATGTTAATATCCCTTTTTTAATTTCGAAACCTTTCGAATAAAATGCCTTATATGGATAGTGTTGATACACCAGCGGGACAAGCTCACTTTTCACATAGTTGGTCTCCGGAATTTCCGTGAGCGGTACCGAATGCGCCGTTACCATCTGTGCAAGTTCTCCATTTCCCTGGAGCTCATATTGGTCAAAGGATTCATCCAGGTTGAGCATCAGTCCCATCAATCGATATTCGTCTTCAAGCCTGAGCGATTTTGCTATCTGGGTTCCGGGCACTTGTGCCATCTTTTCCTTAAACGTACTATACCTGCTCACCCTGAAATAGCTGTCGTACAGATTCTTGCTATCTACATTGCTCAATCCACCCGCCAGGCTCTTGTCCTGCTTCACCATTTTGTTTCTGTCGCCATCGCCTACCTGTATGGTGGCTGTACGGATATTGGCATCAAGGTCAAGTTCAGCATTTTCGGCTACGCGCCATATAGACATTTTGTACGGTATTTCCTTTCGCAAACCGGCGGGGATATCGAATGAAAGCATGGAATTCTGAAGGTCAATTTGCAAAGGAACCTTGATGGTGTCGCCTGAAGGTGTGGGGGTGAAAAACATCTCGAAACGCACATTGCTGCCATTAAAGCTCGATTCCCACAGGTAAGCTTGTGGCTGGTTGAGTTTGATATACCCTTTTTTAAGCTCCTCTGTATATAAGTTGTATTGGCCATCTTGGGGATAGCTGTATGCTACATTGCTTTTTGGCAGGTAATCAGGGGCTTTGCCAGTTGTGAATTTCACTTCTTTTTCTTCCGTAAGCACTTCCCCGTCATTTACCATATCTACAAACTGCCCGTTGCGGTATTCCAGCCAATGGGCCTTAACCTTGATCACGATGTCAGCCTCGGCGGGCAGCACGTCTTTGGGCTTGAAAGCGAGTAGGTCTTTATTTTCGTTCCAGATGATTTCCCCTTCCAGTTCATTGTTGTTGTGCAATACCTTCACGTAATCGAAGGCCACTTTGAACTTTTGATTTGCATCTCCATTACTGGCAGGTATGGCTTTGTCCATGGGCAATTCAAACAAAACCTGGGGCACTTCAAATACATCCACTTCCACGTCCTCTTCCCCCGGATTTATGGTTTTTATGATGTTGATGTCGATGCCATCGGGGCTGGTGGAGGCCACGCATTTTTGGCCTATGACCATTTTATAGCTTACCTCACCCGAGAGCAAACCACCCAATACGCGATATTTTCCATATACATAGCCTTGCATCCACGTGGGGTTCGGCATATCTGTCGTTAGCACTACTCCAGCAGCAACTGTGAAAATGTCCATTTTGAACTTGCTAACTGAAATGCCAACAGAGCCATAGACCCCCGCCCAGGCCTGTCCGCTGGCATACCATCCTTTCAAACCAGGTTCACCAGAAAATCCCTCACAACGTATTCCCTTCACATTTTGGAAAGCAATGTCAAAACCGACACTTAAACTAAATCTAGCATAAAATATCCCGAAAGCGGATAAATCAGCTCCCCAATAGGCAGCTCCGCCAAAGGCGATGCCGCCAGAGGCTCCATCTATTCCGCCACGTGTAAAAGATTCTGGACTTGGGTTGCCCCAGTCATCGTAAAGGCTGATCTTAGGTGGTGGAAAAGGTTCCAACCGGGTGCCGACCATAATATAAGCTGCAAAACTTAAGGGGGGCATTGTAAGTGAAAGTTGGATCCGCTTGTCTGGCGTTCCCATATATACCCACCAATCTTTGGGGGAGAAATGGAGAACTGTGAAAGCTTGGGCAGAAAGGAATGAAGTAGAAATGGCCAAGCCAAACTCAGCATGCAACTCCTTGTTATCAAAATCATAAGCTATTAGGGCAGATCCCCCGGCGGCGGCAGAGCTATCACCTTCTGATTTGGGCATCACAAACACGCTGCCGTTCACCCGGATGTACCGCAACCCATGGTCTTTGTTGAGCTCCATTTCCAATCCCCCTTGTACAAAAAGGCTTTTTACCTTGGCGCCCGGCGTCAGTGCCACTTCCATATAGACACAGATGGTGCCCTCTTCGGTTTCCTTATATACCAATCCGGTCGGGTTGGGTATCCATCTTTCCGCATCTTCATCGTTTTGCTTTGGTTCTGCATTCATCATTTGGGCATTGATTTTTTGCCTGAGCATTTCCCTGTTTGTCGGACGCATGTTGTAGGCATAGTATCCTGCCAATTTGTTGATCAGGCTTGAGCCCAGCTCTGGTTTAGCGCTGTTGGAACCCGGCGAGTACATGGCATCAAGATACCAATGCCGCTTGTCGCCCGTAGCCGAAAACATGCCGGCAGCATCTATCCTAAAACCTTTTGCATTGCCCAGGCTCACACCAATCACTCCTTGAAAGCCATGTCGGTATTCACTGCTGGCATCACCAAAAAAACGTGCACTGCCCTTGAGGGCAATAGCGCCGATGTTGCTTTCTATGGCCAATTGCTCTATGCTGGCCCTTTCGAGCTTCCAGGTTTGGGCGCGCTTGCCTGTGGTTTCATTTTTGGTGGTGTCTATATAGCCTGTTATCCGCACGCCTGTGTTTCCCGAAAGCAGGTTTTTCTCGCTTTTGCCACCCATCAACGATACCCCGCCATTCACCAACATCTCGTACCTGCCGGAGACTATGCCAAATTTGAGTTCGTTGAGATGCATGGAAAAAGGCCCAAGTTTAGGTGTGCTGGCTATGCTTCCTGATTCGCTCGTGGGGGTTAGGGAAAAAGAGGCAGACTTTACGTATGGGCTTTTGGAAATGAGGTGAAAATCCTGGAAGGCAATATTGGGGATGTCGAACCGATCTCCTTCTTTGATGGAAAGCTGGCCGTGCAGCATGGCCTCGGCCACCACATCACCTTTGTTTTTATGTATCTGAATACGCGAAGATGGATCCAATGTCAATTCGGCCAACAGCATATTTGCTTCTACTACCTTCAAGCCGGAAAACTCGAAAGCATAATTCAGCTCCTTTTTATCGGGCGCTTCCGGATCGATCCCCTCAAACAACATTGCCTTGTAGTCCAGCAGCTTGTCTCCATCGCTGATGGGCAGTTGTATTTTACCGCCCATGCCGCCACCTATCAGGGAGCCCTGGAGTATGCTCAGGGAAAGTGATTCTACCGAAAGCGGCCATCCGCCGGCTTGTCCCTCACCGATGGTCAGAAGGTTTTTAAGCACCACTTCACCGGTAAATCCGCCTTCATCTATGATGGCATTTTGAATGCCGAATTCCTTTCTTTCTGAAGTGTTTGAAAGCCATTGGGGCAGGACAATGCCAGCCTCGCCTGCAAAAAGCCCTTGCCACAATGACCCTTTCTGTGCCATGGATTCTGAGAATAATCTGCTGCCCATCAGCCCTTCCGGATTGGAGGTTTCGCTCATATCTACAGCGACCTGGTTCAAACGAAATGAGAAATCCTCCAGGCTCGTGATCTTGAAAACCGGCAAACTGATTTCCGTGACGATATCGCCAAAATCCTTGCCTTGTACCGAAAAATCCGCCCTGACCGTTTGATGCTTATAATTGATTTCAATATCCCTGTCCACCTCAAACTTGTCCTTGTTCAGTTCAAAATAGCCGCTGATCTTGAATTGTTCCAAACCATTGCATCCCCATTCAACGTAGGTGTGTTCCGGACCTTTTGCCAGGTGCAGGGCAAATCCAGGGTCTTGTTGGCCACTGCGCTTGTCGATGATATCGGCCAGGTACATTTTGGCCAGGGCATTGCCACCTATGCCCCCCTCATTTACAGGGATGTTTATGCCTTTGAAGATCAGCTCCAGCCCGGCGGCATTGAAGGGCACCCTGAGATAGGCATCGACGGTGACCCCCTGCCGGGTGGCTCGGGCACCGCTCACAAGAATGATGACCTGCTGCTCCACAGGAACTTCAATGTTGATAAGGCCCAACGGCAAACTGGTGATGTCGGCAACTGTGAAATTGCTGACGACTTTTTTCGTCTCCGTCACCTTGTTGATTAAATCATTGACATTTTCCGCCTCGCTGGCAGAGGAAGAAATGCTGTCGTAGTGCCAGCCATAATGACCGACTTCCAGGGGGTGTTTTTTGGCTTCAGCAGTGACAAAGGCCAAAAAGCATGTGAATAGATGGGCAATTAGTATAAGTCTTTTCATTCAAAATTGGGTTTTGAATAGAAACAATCGTGTATTTAAAAAAAGAATCTATTTTGAAGCTTGATCTTTGCAAACGTTTGTTTGGAAACATGCCGACATTTTTAAAAATATTCAGGCGGAACACGCTCCCGGTAAATTTGATCGACTATATAATATTCACGTTCAAAAAAACTTCCCTACCTCATTAAAATATTGATTTTATTCGTTTTAAACCTGTTTTTAGATTCATGAGGTTTAAGTAATAGCACTCAAAAACTCACAAACCCGGCTATCTTATTCTGCAAATTTTGGAAATAGCCATAGAAAATATCATTGCAAAATAGAAAACTACTGCGAGGATGAAGGGACAATTGAACAATTTAGAATGGGATGTAATAAAACAAGTGACAAAGTTTTTTTCCTCTTTATCATTGTCCTGTTTCATGCATTTCAGCCTGTAAAATTTCAAATTTGACTGACTATTTCATCGAATATGGATGTTCAATAAAGGAGTAAGAATTCTGTTTTTGTATGCAGATTTTAAATTATGCTGAAAGTCTAATGTGAAGTGATGCCTGTATTCATTACAGTCCGTCCGGATATTACAATATTTATTGGGTATTTGTGGCCGATTATCGCCTGTTGAAAAGGACTTGATGGGCAAGCTATCAACCCTTCAGTCCAAAAAAATGTTGTTTGCTGAGCTCTTGATGTGCCATATTGGAGATGTCGCGGTTGGGCAGCCTGTAGGCCACTTCATTAAAGGCACAAGTGAAAAACACTTGTGCGAGATAGGCATTTCTTGTTCTCTAACGTGTGCAATTCCCTGTATATTTAATTCTATTGATAGTGCCCTTTGATAAACAACTTCCTGAAAACCATTGCCCAAATATTTATGGACTTCCATTGCACAGCCAATGATTTTGCCTGTTAATTCTGAGTGTTTATATTTTTCGTCAATCATAGTTTTCAATTAATCATTTCAAAATCATAGTTCAAGACTTTTTCAGTTTTTTAATGTCTTCCTCCAACTCTTTCAAACTGGCTTCTTTTTCAATGGCTTTTTGCTGTTGTTTGAATTTCTCATATTCTTCTCCTGATTTCTCCAATGCCATTTTATGCGAAATTTTGCCTGCGTGGGTCAACAACTCCCTGCCGTTTAATTGCAAAATGGTGTCCAATCGCTCAATCCAATCTTTCATATACATTGGCGTTTGCTGCTGCGCCATTGTCTCAGCAAATGCCAAATATTGCTCCACCAATAAGCCCAAAAGCTTCATTTCATCTTCATTCAAGTAATTTTTGGCTATGCTCACTTCGGCTTTTGAATGGAAGCCACTTGTTTCTTGTCGTAAGAAAGCATTCCCATTAATGGCAAACTGGCATCCACACGCCTGTACACCAATTCTGCTGCGGTTTGCTCGCTGATTGCCCAAAGCAGTTTATTTTGCACGATTTTGAAAAACTCAATGGTTTTTCCGTCTTTCGGGTCATAGTCGATACTCGTAGCGTAGATGTCTTTGATTTTTTGGTAGAAGAATTTCTCCGAAAGGCGTATCTCCCGAATGCGCTCTTGCAGTTCGTTGAAGTAGTTCATTGAACTGCCCGACTTAAAGCGGTCATCATTGAGCGTAAAGCCTTTGATGATGTATTCCTTTAATCGTTGGGTTGCCCAAATACGGAATTGTGTACCCTGAACCGATTTTACCCGATAGCCAACCGAAATGATAACATCTAAATTGTAGTGGTCAAGCTCACGCTCCACCTCCCGATTGCCTTCGGTTTGAACTGTCCGGAATTTCCGGACAGTTGAACTTTTCTCCAATTCACCCTCACTGTATATATTGCTAATATGCTCACTGATGGTGCGTTTGTCCTTACCAAACAATTGCCCCATTTGCATCTGGGTAAGCCAAACGGTTTCTTCCTGCAAGTGAACATCTATTTTGATGTTGCCTTCTTGATTTTGGTATATGAGGATGTCGCTGGTCATATTAGTCAGTTATTTCTTTTAGAAAGTCAACCAATTCCTGTTCAACAATCTCTTCAAACTCTTCCCGTGTGGTTTCATTGAAAATCTGAAAATTGTTTTTCTCTTTAATGTTCTTTTTTCTCAGATCCTTTTCTTCTATGACTTGCTTTATTGTGTTTCTTACATTTTCATCTTCACCGAAAAAATCAAATGTGTTTTTTCTAGTTGATATACTCGTTCAAAAGCCCTTGGATGATAATAATTCTCAATACAACTTTTGGAAATTACATAGGCTTTACTTTTTGGCTTCGTTTCAAAATTCTCTACTCTTTGGTATTGTTTTTCCTGTTTGTTTTCCATTTTATCACTGTCAATAATTAAATACAAATCTCGATTCGAACTATCGAAGTAATCAATATTTAAAAAGCTTTCGATATCTTCTCCGCCACCAAATGGAAGAACTAGAATTTTGTTGTTTTGTAATAGTCTCTTGTCTATGAGTCTCTCACACAATAAATGATAGAATTTTGCATCATTAGGACTTTCTACAAATACAATTTTCTCGTGGTGGTCTCTTAAATTGTAACTTGGTTTAATCCCCAATTCATCAACTATTTTTAAAAGAAATTCGGTGTCGTTATCTCGTAATGCATTTGAATAATTAGATTGGCCATCTTTGATGCATAAAACCACACCTTTTAAGCTAGTTGCTCCTGCGAAAACAGGCGAATGTGTTGTGATAATAATTTGATTATCGTTAGATAATTCTTTGAGAGCATTTAATAAATCAAGTTGAGCAGTTGGGTGCAAAAATGTTTCAGGTTCTTCAATTAGATAAATAATGTTGTTCCCTTTGCTCTTTTCAGCTAAATATCGAAAACGGGCAACCATAAATAATCGCCTGTATCCTGTGCCTTTATGGCTCATTGGAATGAATTTTTCATCACCATCAAATTGAAAGCTAACATCTACTCCTTTTATAGCATCTTTCCAACTGACTACTGGTGTAATTTGAACGGATTTTAAGGTTGAAGCGTAATCTTGCATATACCTGCGGACAGATTCTGCTTCATTTTTCATTTCCTCTATGATTTCAGATTCTACTTTTTTGAGTTTTGTATCCTCTTCTCGGGCTTCCTTATCAAAATAATCTTGAATTTCACTAACTGAATTTGTCTTAAATTTGGTATCTGCTTCTAACCCATAATCTGCTTTAAACATTTCCACAGCAGGGAATAAACTTGATATTTTTGTATCATCCTCAATCCAAAAAGTAGTTCTTTCTGCTTCTGCAAATCGTTTTTTAATATATTTTATTTTCTCAACTTTAGAATTTCTTCCTTTGCCTTGAACTGGAACTTCAATTTCATAAACTTCAATCAAAGCGTTTAATTCTTCGTCAGACTTTAAATAAAGCCCTTTTAAATCTTCTTGTTGATAGTCTTCTACTAACACAAGTTCTTCTGAAAATTTCTTATCAACTTTTGCTGCTACCTTCTTGTATTTAATCGCTCCATCAAAAATAAAGTCTTGTATATATTCCTCTAAACCATCTGCCTTTTTGACCTTTGATTTAAGTTTTGTCATTAGCAATTCTGATATATTTTCATCTTTGAAATCAAATTCTAAAACTACAGCTTGGTCGATGTCATTAAAATCAGAAAATGTAATTGGAAAGTTTTTGATATCAAGGAAAGTAGCAATAGCAAATAAAACAATTGTTTTACCTGCATCATTCTTTCCAACAATAGATGAAAGTTGTTCTAAATGGACAGTACGTTGTTCATTAACGCCTCTGTAATTCGTAAGTGCAATTTTTGAAATATACATAATTACTAATTTTCTACCGTTTGCATTTCCATACGCTCCACAACCCCTTTCATCAGTACAGGGCAAAGTGGTTTAATGCTTTCTTTTAACTGCTCGTTAATGCGTTTGCGGGTTTCTAAAGTGTGGTAAATGGTGACTATGGCTTCTTGTTTTTCTATGCTTGGAATGGGCAATTTCACATTACACATATCTGCCCAATCAAATGTTTCTCTGGCACTGCCCCAAGAATTGAAACGAGCGTATCGGTCAAATTCCGTTCTTTGGAAATACAAATACAAATATTCGGAAAGCAATTCTTCTGGCTTAATGACTTTGAAAACTGTATAGATAGCTGAGACAATGCAATGGTTTGAAGCACGTGTAAGGCTAATGGTAATTCTATTTAACATGCTATTCCTGTTATCTATTTCGTGGTGTTATGTATAATCGCAAGGGGTAAAAAATACTTTCGTTGGTTGGTTGTGGTAAGGACGCTGGTTAAAAAATATTGCCTACGAATCTATGCAAAAAATCATCCAATGCGCACCCAACTTTAGATTATTTGCCAGAAGCTTAAAGCCTTAACCCTGTAAAATTCATCCATTTTTCGCGACTGGGGAGTGTAAAACAAACTCTGTCTGGTTTGTTTAGTGTTCGTCAAAACTACTGTTTTTTTTTGAACGCAACTCTTAAATGCCTTTTAAAATTTGGGGGCGAAGCCAGTCAAGGGCGGCCGAGGCACG
>JAAUQL010000109.1 GCA_012033595.1 Cyclobacteriaceae bacterium
TTGCTTTGTCGTAGTACAAGGCATACCATATAACCTCGTGGCCCTGCGATTCGTCGTTTTTGTTAAACGCCTCAATTGGATCCTGATCGAGCCGATATGGCCCGGAAATCACATAATCAAGCATTGGGAGGGCCAGGTCAAATTTACTAAGCAAAAAATAGACCCTCGAGAGCAATGCTGCCGCAGCATATCGGTTGGCCCGCCCGTGGGCATAGGAGGCATGGTGAACCAACGGATCGAAACCCTCCGGGAGCAGCTCCATAGATTGGATGAGGTCGTCGATGATCAATTCATATATTTGCTCGGCTGAGACAAATTCAGGTTCGTTGGCTTCGGTATAGCTGGTAGGAAATATCACACGCAGCGGCAAGCGCTTTTCTGAAGAAAACGCTGGATTTCCGGGAGCCGGTCCATGTATGCGTACCGTATGAAAGTAGCTATATGCCCTCATAAAAAAGGCTTCACCCTTGATTCTACGGATATTGAGCTTGTCTTCTTTTGTCATATTGGTATAAGGCTCGTCGTTGTTTTCGTCCAGAAAGGCAATCACGGAGTTGCAGGCCCCTATGGCCTTATATGCATTGCTGAAAATACTGTTGGCCTTGTTGATTTCCACATCGGTGGTTCTGAAGTACATTTCGTTGTAGGGGATATCTGCCGAGGTATTTGGGATCAGGTACACCAGGTCACTCATACAGTCGGAAATAAGGTCTGTATTGCCAAAATAATTGTCCCAGCTGCTCAGAAACGCAATATTGTATGGCGTGACTATGCCTCGTTCCAGTTCACCGACATTGAGCCACGGAAATTCCGGTGGATTGGTTAGTTCGAAAAACTGGTCCTGTTCGCACGCGTTCCAAGCCAAAACCATGGAGAGTAGCAAAACCCATTGTATATTTTTCATTTTCATTGTGTTTAAACTAAAACTTGATTGAAACGCCCCCGCTCAACATCTTAAGCGGTGGAATCACCGCCCCTCCGGTTTCCGGATCCCAGCCTTTGTAGGTGCTCCATGTCCACAGGTTGGTGCCCGTCACATAGACCCGGAGGCCTTTTAGCCTTATTTTATCCAGTGATGGCTTCGGTAGATTGTAGCCGAGCTGTACGGTTCGCAGCCGCAGGTAGTTGGCCTGATGAAGGTATTTGGTCCATCTTTCTCCTTCGTTTTTATAGTTGCCGGTACCTTGTATCCAGTTGCCTTTGCCTGTGGGCGATTCGGGATTTTCCACCTCGGTGTCCCATCCCCAGTCGTAGCTGCCCTGCCATCGCAACTCGGGATATTCGGCATCGGGTCGCTCGGGAGTCCAGGTATTGTCGATCAGTATTTTACGCAAGATCACCTGGCCGTACTGCACATCAGTGGTTCGTTGCTCATCGTAGTCGTACAGGTAGCTGCCCATAGCGAAGTTGAAAAATAGGCTAAAGTCGAACCCTTTGTAAGTCAGGGTGTTGTTTAATCCGCCGTAGAACCGGGGTATTTCTGTTTTGTCGTTATGGATGATCCTGTTCCGTTGCAGGTTGGTGCTGGTTGCGGGTACTTTTCTTCCTGTCTTCAGCGTTTCTCCGGTAGCCAGATAGTGATCGTAATCTATTTCCCAGATCATGTTTACTCCCTTTTCCGGGTCTACCCCGGCATCTTCGGCCATAAAGTAAGCCCAAAGCCGGCCACCGGTTCTCGATATCTTTGATTCGTTGATGATGCCCGCTCCGGCACGATCCACATCCGGCGTAAGCCGCACCACTTTATTGTCATTGGTGGTAATGTTGAAATCCGAAACCCACCTGAGTCCCCACTTGGTATGGAGATTGATGCTTCGCGCATTAAATTCGAAGCCGTAATTTTTCATATCGCCGATATTGTTCCAAAAATTGGCATTATTCACTCCCGAAGAGGGGGTGAGTGGCGAGGAGAGCAAGAGGTCAGATACATCCTGCATGTACCAGGCGACGGAACCAGAGAGCTTGTTGTTGAACAAGCCGTAATCGATACCCACATCATAGCTGTTGGTGGTTTCCCAGGTGAGTGTCGGGTTGCCAATGTTGGTAATGCGTGTACCTCCATTGATCTGGTCGAGGGGGCCATAGCGCCAGTCTGAACGGTTTTCGTAGGTGGTGATGGTCTTGTTGCCAGGGATGTCGTTGTTGCCTGTTTGGCCGTAGCTACCACGCAATTTTAGAGATTCTATCATTTTTACCCCGGTCAAAAAGTTCTCTTCGCTAAGCAGCCAACCAGCCGAAAAGGCCGTAAAGGTTCCCCACCGGAATTCCGAATCGAACTTGGAACTGCCATCGCGCCTAAAGCTTAGGCCCAGCATATACTTGTCCTTGAATTTGTAGTTGACCCGGCCAAAAAAAGACCTGAGGTAGCCTTCACCGTTGAGGCCGGCATATATTGATAGCATCTCCTGGGGCGAGCCGAGCTCCTGGTAGGTGCCGGTTAGGTTTTGCCCCTGTGCATTGCGGGTGTATTGTTTGGTCTCCTGCGATTCTGTTCCCGCCACGATGTTGATATTATGGTTTTCACCAAAATTTCTTAAGTACTTGGCGTACAGGTTGTAATTGATGCTGTTGCGGGTCACGGCTTTGTCAGTGGCATAGGAGCCCAGTTCACGCAAGGTTTCGGTAACCCAAAAGACAGAGTTGTTTTGGATCAGGTCAAATGAAACTTCACTACGCAGCGAAAGTCCATCGACCCAGGGCAGGTGGTACTCCATAAACACATTGCCCAAACCACGGTATTGTTGCACATCGTCGAGCATTAAATCGGGGTCTATGTTTGCAACAAGGTTATTCCCCGAAAGGGGGTTCCAGTAGCCGCTTCGATGGTTGGAATTGTAGATCGGATACCAGGTAAGGGCGTTTCTATTGGCATTGCCAAAGCCGCCCTGGGTGCCGCCGCCGTTGCTGCCGATGCCGCCGCCAGCCTGTACTTTTTGTCTGCTGTTTTGAGACGACGAAAACGAAAGTCTGGTGCCGATGTCAAGGTTGTTTACCGGGCTAAAGTCCAGGTTGACCCTCAGGGTGATTCGTGATAGATCGCTGTTTTTGAGCACACTGTTGTCCAGGCGGTAATTTCCCGAAAGGAAATAGGAACTCTTGTCGCCCCCTCCTGTGGCCGAGGCATTGATTTCGTGAAAGGTTCCAATTCTCAAAATTTGGTCAAACCAATCGGTGTCGATGAGCAAGGCCTCCTGTCTGCTGAGGTGGTAGGTGGGGTCGTCTTTGAACAACCCCGTGATGGACAATGGATCGTAGGGGTTTTCGACGCCCCCGTTAGAGTTTTTTCTCGCTTCTTCTACCAGACCAAACCACTCAGAAGTGTTGGCAAAGCCTATATCTTTGGCTTTGGTGGTGAGGTCGCTCATGCCGCCGGTATAGTCCACTGCAAAGCCGCCTTTGCCGTTTTTACCAGACTTGGTGGTGATGATGATTACCCCATTGGAGCCTCGCGAACCGTAGATGGCCGTGGCGGCGGCATCCTTTAATATTTCTATAGAAGCTATGTCGTTGGGATTGATCAGCGACATGGGATCCTGACCGGTAGAACCTCTGTTGTCTTCCAGCCCACCGCCGCTATATACGGGCATGCCATCCACGATCCACAGCGGGTCTGTGCCAGAAGAAATAGAATTTACCCCCCTGATTTTGACACTTTCTTTGGCACCCGGTACCCCGCTCGAAGACGAGACATACACTCCGGCAGCCTGTCCTTGCAAGCCGGCCACAAAAGACGGCGCCGGCACCTGCATCAATTGCTCCGATTTCACTGCCGAAATGGATCCGAGTACATCTTCTTTCTTCTGAGTGCCATAGCCGACCACTACCACTTCGTCGAGGGCAGTGACGTCCGATTGCAGGGCTATATTAAATTGCGTTTGAGCACCTACAGGTATTTCTTGCTTTACAAAACCAACGGAGCTGATGACCAATAGGGCATCTCGGTTGTCGATGGATAGTGAAAAGCTGCCATCTATGCTGGTAATGGTGCCATTGGACGTGCCTTTAACGACCACATTGGCGCCAGGCAGGGGCTCCTGGTCTTCCTGACTGGTGACGATGCCCGACACGGTAAATGGCTGCGCGGCAGATTTGATATGGAATAGAAATATCGCTAGCACCATGATGCCGGAGTAAAGTATCTTATGTTTCATTTGCATTGCATATTAACTATGAATTTGAGCCTTGATTGCCGTGCAGCACTGTTCATCTGCCTGCCAAAGCGTGTTGTTACGCTCTGGTTTGGCAGCGGGCAAGCACCAGAGGTTTGGCTTATTGCACCGTCATGTTGTAAACATAGGTTCCCACCTCGTCGGTATAGACGCCCTGATCTAACTTGGAGAGTGCATAGGTAAGGGCGATGTTGCCGGAGGTGGTGTTGATACTGCCGTTTACTTCGCGCATGGCTCCGGACGATGTCGTGAATTTGACCACGTTTCCGGTTGCCGTCCAGGTGCCCGAGCTACCCAATGCCGGGGTGAGGGTGCCTGCGCCGGTTGTCTGGTAAGTAGTCGGATTGCCGTCACCATCAAAATTGACGGTAAGCGTAAATGTGGGTACAGGACTAATGGCCGCACCATCGAATGTGGCTGCAGTGGTATTGAATTTCAGGCTTGTGGGCTCGGGGTCATCGCTTTTGCTGCACGATGCCAGCACAAGCACAATCGATACGATGAACAAACAGGATAGATATAATATTTTTTTCATGTCTTTAATGTTAAACCAGGGTCAATGGCTTCATTGACCCTGGTGGTTAATTTTTTATTCTTTGATCAATTTGAGTACCGTGCGATGGGTATCGTTTTGGACGATCTCCACCAGATAGAGCCCGTCGCTCCAACCGTTGGTATGGAAGGTCTGCGAGATTCCGCCAGGCACCATATCTCTGAAAACAATGGTTTTGGTTTTGCCTGTATAGTCCAATACCCTGAAGCGTACCACGCCCCCGATTTCATTATTCAGATCTATGTTAAAGTCCCTTTCTGCTACCGGATTGGGGTATAGCTTTATGCCGGATATTTTGTCCAGATCATCCAGACCTAGCACATTCATATCGTACAGGGCAGAAGCTACGGTGCTCTTTTCTCCGTCTTTCACGGCTATGGCCTTCAACGTGGTTGATTTAGATACGGATATCGGGCTGCTATATACTGTCGATGCTTCGGTAGGTTCGGTGCCGTCTATCGTGTAGTATATGCTCGCATCGGCTGTGGCACTGCTTATCGTCACCATTTTTTCTTCGGTATAGGTTCCTGCAGGAGGATCAAATACCGGAGCAGCAATAGCGCCTGGTTTGGAGGTGGCAATGGTATATATTCCCTCCTGTATGGCCGCCACAGCAAAGTTGACTACGTTGCCGTCTTTGGTGCCATTGATGCCCATATCCGCAAATCCTGTCCCATCGTCGAAATACAAGGTATAGGCAGAAATATCGGTGGGCACTTCTAAGCCTACTGTTTTGAAATTGAATCCAAGAGTGACGTCGGGGTTGTTTCCAGAAACTTCCACATTCCAGTGCCTTTCCCAGTTGTTGGTAGTCTTTACTTCCATGCCATTATGGGCTGCAAGTACAAAGGTGCCCACTGCCATAGATGATGCTGATTTCAACACCAGCCCTGCTCCCGACGACCAGGTATGTTCGTGTGCTGTGGTGCCATCGATCCACAATTTTTTACCGACACCAATCAGGTCATGGAAATACATTGAGTTGGTATACAGTTTGGCATTTTCTGTTGCACCCTGATAGGTGAGGTCTATGCCATATTTGGCCGACAAATAGTTGGAGACAATGGCATTTTGAGCTGCATTCAGACCTTTTCTGTAAAGTATCACCTCAGCGATATTCATGCCCTGGAAGCCACCCAATATGGCAGTGGCGTCGGTAGCCTGTACTATTTTGCTGTAATTACTCGTCTTTTCCACGATGCCATTGGTGCTGAAAAGGGTCTTTTGATAGTCTGAATTCAACTCCGAATTGATGATATAGTAATTTTCATCTTTGAATTCGTAATCATTTCGTAGAAACAAATCTTTATTGAATACCATCTGCACTTTGTGCGGATCGCTGCCGCCGTTAAATTCCAGGGTATAGGCGTGTTGTTCATTTCCTCCTGTAATGTTGCGTTTTTGGAATATGGCAGCAAAATCCGTCTGTTGCTCGTTTCTTTTAAAAACCACAAACAAGGAGAGTCCCGCGCTGCCATCAAGATTGTCGGCATCGTCGATGATGAGCGACCTGAGGTCTTTGACGTCGCCGGTTCCGCCAATACCAAAATTTAGCGAGGGCATTCCATTGGGGCCTTCGGCAATATAAGTTGGCGGTGCTTTTTGAGACTCACCGGTGTTTACGATCTTATTGCCGGCATCATTTCCTTCTACCCAGGTATTGTAGGCGTCGTTGCCATTGCCCGACATATCTGGCAGGGTAAGGATTTTGTCCCCATCTGCCGCATTGAGTGCATCGGCTTTGAGCCAAAGCGCATTTTCCGGCTGACCACTTTTCGTGTTGTCTTTGTACCCGATACCTCCCGGTCCGGTACCCACTCCTGGGGTTGTGTTAACGACTTTATAGCTTGCCTCCATTGTTTTTCCAAGATAACTTCCATCCTGACTTACCCCTCTGGCCTTGATGAGCGCAGACTGGGAAAGCAGAATGCCATCTTGCGGATATGGAGTTAGCGGTTCGGAGCCATCATCGGAATAGACAATATAGGCATCTGCAGGAGATATTTCCATGGTCACAAGTACCTGATCCTGGTACTCTACCGCCGGATTTGGCGAAAAGACCGGCAGACCGACAGGAGCCACATTGTAACTGGCTTCTACCACGGCGCTCGGAGCCATGCCATCCTTAAACCCCCGAACTTTAATTCTTGCAGAATCTGTCAACACTATACCGGCAGATGTATATTCCAAAGAGGCCATAGTAGGTTCTCCTCCATCTATGGTGTAATAAAGCATTGAACCATCTGTTTTGGCATTGATCATCACTGTAACAGAGGGAAAATAATCGCCCGGTTTGGTAACGAATTCCGGACTGGCTACCACCTGCCGATAGTCAAGATTGAGTGTGGCAGGAACCCAGCCTTTGTCAGAAATCCAGGCATTTGATCCTGGTGTATCGTCCACACCTTTAATGGCAAGTGATACATATTCAGCTTTATTGCTTATGGCTTGTTTAATGTAGTTGGTCAGCTCTGCACTGGTGATCTGATGCACAGCACTTTTGGTGATGTTGTATTTGGCCAGCATATCTCCCACAACGGGTTTGTTGTTCCATTTGAGGCTTGTTTCCTGCCAGTTATTTTCTGCGCCATGCACGCCAATATAAAAATTGTCAAGCTTGGTCATGGAGCCTTCCTGGTCGCTTTTCACATTGAGGGTGGCTGTTACCAATCCTGCCCGGGCATTTCTCAGGTCAAATTTCAAATAGGTTTCTCTGCTGTCGGAGTTGGCGACATCCTTGCCAATCCTCATGCTGGTAACGGTATCGGGTATAGAATCGGGCAGTGATTCCAACACATACGAATCTTCGACTACCGATTTGGTAAGGTCAGCGTAGTCGAGGGCAAGCGCTGCGGGTATTTTGTCTTTAGAATAGATGGCGGCGCGATAGGTAGTGGCACTTTTGCCTTTCAACACCAAGGTCAGGTATTTTCTGCCTGCATCCAACGCCTCATTGATATAGGAAGTCAATTTTACGGATTTGATGGCATGTATGCTGCTGTCGGCTATGGTGTAGCTGGCCAGGGGGCTATCACCACTTGCAGGCTTGTTTGTCCAGGTAGCGCTTGTTTCTGCCCACTCGTCACTATCCGTACCGAAGATGTTCACTACAAATTTATCTGTAGGATTTGGCGGATTGATCCTGTTGCCCAGCACCAGCAATGTGGCCGTGCCGATGCCTGGTTTTACCTTTTGAATATCAAATTTGAGATATACTTCCTTGTCTTTGCCTTCTTCTTTGATGAGGTGCATGTCGGGGTTGGACGATTCAAAATTGGTGTCTGGTGTTTCCTGAGCCAGGTACACATCTTCCAATACCATAAGGGTATCGTTTTTCACGCCAAATTTTGGCACAGCCTGTATCTCCAGCCTGGGGCCGTAGTTGAAACCGTCTTTCTTGCCGCCGATCCAGGTATCGCCATAGGCCAGGGTGTCTTTGGCGGTAGATCTTATTTCCATGCTAAAGGTTGTCTTGCCCTCGGCCAGTGCCTGGTTGAGTTTGTCCAGGAAGGTAGTGGTGGGGTCAAAAGCCTTTCGGTCGGATCCGGTGCCAAAAGTGTAAGTGCCTATTTTCTTGTCTCTTGCGGGTTTGTTGGCGTAGGTGAGTGTTTCGCGTGTCCACTCTTCCGATTTGGAATTATACAGTTCGAGTTGCATGGCCTCCTTGTTGGCCGAGCTGCCCCTGATGGAGACGGTGGCCGACTCTACGACCTGCCCCTTGAGCTGCGAGATGTCGAATTTGACAAAAGAAACCACCCATGCCACCGAATCGCCGATGGGCACGTTGAGGGCTTTGAGGTTGCCATTGTTTTTATCGAAGGTGGAATCGGCGTATGACTGATGCGCGATGGCATCGTCGATGGGTAAATATACATTTACCGCACTTTGGGCATGGGCAGTGCTGACTCCTATACAGAGCAGTAGCCAGAAAGCCGATAAGCTGAGTAGAATTTTTAGATTTTTCATAAAAGTGGATTTAAGTTCTCAATTGTGTATATCAAAACAAGAGTAGGAAGGGCAGGTGAGCCGCGTACTATGTTTTTCCAGGGCTGTTTTGCGATCTTGGTAGTAGGGTACATTGTATTCGTTTAGGTGCTCTCAAACATAAGATGCATACTCAAGACCCATAGGGAATAAAGGTTCAATTATGTGTAGAATTGTGTCGATTATGATATTGACGGTTGTTCGTTGTTTGGTGTTTGTTTACGAAACCATCAACCATCTAAGCCAGTGGCTGATAAAAGTGCATCAGCGTCCCTTGCAGTTGACCCTGATGGGGAGCAAGCATCCAAGCCTGTAGCCAGAAGCTTATAGCTTATAGCTAGTAGCTAATTTGACTCTTTCCATTAAATTCGTGGCACAACCCCAAAGGATATGAAAAGACGAAATTTTATCAATAGCTCGATGGTAGGATTGGCAGGAGCGCTGACCGTACCTGCATTGGCTGTAGGCCAAAGTCCCAAACCGGAAAATGGAAAATTTTTGTACGGATTTGACACCGGAAGCAACATTCTTGACCAGGCAAAAAAGAATATCCCCAAAGTGCGACAACGAGAAGCGGTCATTCAACTCTTCGGCAAAAATGGCACACCGCTGAGCAATACCGATGTACAGGTACAGCAGCGCTCACATCAGTTTCTGTTTGGCGATAACAACTGGGCCATGTCGGCTATGGTGCGCAATGGCATGAGCAACAGCGACAGGCTAACATACTATCGCAAGCGTTTTGCCGAGGTGCTGAACGCATTGAACGCGACCGTTTACTGGACTGAACGGCCACGCAACGATGCCGCTAAAACCCAGGATTTTCAGGGTGAGGTGCAGTGGGACGATTTTGACGAATCGGTAAACTGGGCCTTGACACAGGGTTTGGTGGCCAAGGGGCATCCTATGTTTTGGCCGGTGCCCAAGGCCATACCCGAATGGCTCGCGAGGTACCCGTACGAAACGCAGTTGAAATTTGTGGAGGTGAGGATAAGAAATCTGGCGGCACGCTACCAAGGAAGGGTGAAAATGTGGGATGCCGTCAATGAGATGCTTTGGGAACCACATCCTAAAAACCTGTCGCTGCGTACCTGGCCATACGTGGAGCAGATGGACAATATGGTCGATTATATCTATAAGATAATCACCTGGGCACGAGAAGAAGACCCACAGGCGCTTTACGCCCTCAACGACTATGGCCTTTCGATGACCAATATCGAAAACCTCAAAGCACAAAACGGGGACATCGTTACAGCCAAGACCCAGCGCAGCAGGTATATAGAATTGGTAAAACGGCTCGGCGATGCAGGCGCTCCGCCCAACCTGATGGGCTTGCAGTGTCATACCGGATGGTTGTCGCCCGGTGAGCAAATGGCTTTTTATGACGAAATGGCCACATCAGGCATCCCCCTGTCTGTCACGGAGTTTTGGGCTAATGTCAATGAATTGAAAAAATTGCCACGGGAAAAAATAGAATCGGAAGAATGGCGGGCTTTGGGAAATGTGGACAAGTTTAAGGATATGAATGAGGATGAGATGAATGAGATCAGAGATCAGTATGTGCTTGACTATATGACATGTGCCTTTGCCCACCCAAGTGTAGATAGTTTTTATTTTTGGGGATTTATGAACATGGCTCTTTCATGGAAAAACGATCACGATTCTTCCCATGAGGTTTTGCCGGTATTTGAAAAGGTAAAAAAACTAATCCACAGCGAATGGAACACCTCTCTCATGCTGAAAACCGACGAGCAAGGCAGGATAAAATTCAAGGGGTTTTGTGGTAATTACACGCTGAAAATTGAGCCCCCAAATCAGGGTGCTGCTATTGGCCATGCGTTTGCCATCGACAAGCAAGAGCTGGTCAATACCTTTTCGATCAGGACAATATTGTAAGCTCAAAGGATAAAAAGGTGCTGCACAAACCGGGCTCTCGACCAGGGATTTTTGGTATAGCGATGGCCGTATAGAAAAATTACTGCCCTGCTCAGTGCGACACCATGTACAAGAGCAGCATTGGCAAGGTTTTTCAAATATCAGATTTCGGGACGTATCCTGAACGTTTTGCTATTGGCGGAAAATCCGGATTGGGTAACATCGAAAAGTCCTGGCAATACACAAGACCTGAAAGAGGTCAAGACTTTTGATACCGCCCTCAAAACCAAATAAAATGTGGATTATCGATTTCACAGCACTACATATTCATAATCCTATGTCTGGCGATAAAATCCGGATCGATTTCCACACCGCTTCCAATGCCTTTGGGCAGGTGCAGGATGCCATCTTCGGGTGTCAATGTAGAGGAATCGCACTGAAATGGCACTTCATTGCTCACCCCTTTAAATTCATGAAACGGCCCGGCGTTGGGCAGGGAAGATACGAAGTGCATCATATAGACATAGCCCAGACCCGTGCCGGATATATGTGGCGTACAGGGATAACCCAGTGTTTCGGCCATGCGGGCCACTTTCATGCTGCGCACCATTCCACCGAAATAATACAGGTCTTGTTGTACCATCTGCACAGCATCATTGCCAAGCAACCATCGGAAATTGCGGATGCTCACCTCACCACCGCCGGAGGCTATAGGTATGTTGAGCGCTGCTGATGTAGCTATCCAATCTTCATAGTAGTCGGTAGGCACTGGTTGTTCGTACAAGTCGATACGATTGGCTTCCAAAATTTTTCCCATCCTGATGGCTTCTTTGCCCTGATAGCTTCCGTTGCAGTCGGCATAGATGACCATATCATCGCCAAAGGTGTTGCGCATCATCGGGATCAGCGCTTCACTTCGGCCCACCGGCGATTCGGGTATATCTCTTCGCCCGCCTATTTTAAACTTTACCGCTTTGGCGCCTGTCTCCTGTTGTAGTTTTTGAATATTGGCCACACTTTCTTCTGCAGATTTGCCTCTGTTGTCATTCGCCTGGTACACAGCGATTTTGGTATGGTGAATATCGCCAATCAGTTCGCCCATGCTCTTGCCAGCGATGCGACCGAGCATATCCAAAATGGCCATTTCCACCGTCGCTATGGGAATCCATATGGCATAGCCCTGGTATTTATAGTTGTTCTGATACATGGTGACATCCTGCATCAACTGGTCGAGTTGGGTAGCATCTTTGCCAATAAAAAAAGGATTGACGAGCAATAGCTGGATCGGGAACAAATGTGGCATGCGGATGTTGTGACCGACACAAAACCCTTCAGCCCCATCGGTAGATCGTACCCTGATCATGTAATTGCCCTGATATTCGAGCAAATCGCAACTTTCTATGATTACCGGTTTGGAAAAAAGTTCCTTTTTCAGCACAGGTCTTGCCAGGGCGGCATCGAGTTTTTCATAAATATCATCATTGTTTTGCTGCGAAGTAGCAGGGCTGCAATGTACGAGCGGCAGTGTGGCGCCTGCCAAAATCCCGGTTTTTAAAAATGACCTTCTATTCTTGTTCATATTTTTGGATAAAAATGTGTCTGGATTATTTGGCAAATTACTCAAACCGGCTTTCATAAAAAAGCCCTTGAATCCACAGCATCGGGTCAGAATAAAAGTGTCTTTTTTCTTGCTGGCACTTAGCAAAATAGGCCTTGAGTGCTCAGCTCACTTGCTTTTTTTATTCCCATTCGAATCGGCGCAACGTCGTGATGGATTTTGGCAGGTGTACAATGGCTTCGATTTAAACGGGCATTCCTCAATCGTTGTTAAGGTAAGTGCATGCGCAGGAAGCAGATTGATTTGCAGCTCGGTCATTTTTTTTTTCACTTCGCTGCTTACAGTGCCAGCTTTATTAGCCTTATGTCCGCATCTTACCAGTCAATCGGAAAGTAATCTTTTAGAAATTTACCACACCAGTGTTCTCCCCGGTTTATGCCATCGAAAAAGGGATCGCAAATACGGGCGGCGCCATCTACTATGTCCAGCGGTGGTTGGAAATCGTGGGTGGCTTCCTTCTGAGCGGCAATTTGAGCAGGGTCTTCATCCGTTACCCATCCGGTATCTACGGCATTCATATAAATGCCATCTTTGGCCAGGTCGCCGGCTGAGGTGTGGGTGAGCATGTTCAAGGCTGCTTTGGCCATATTGGTATGTGGGTGTCGGGGTTCCTTGGTAAATCGGTAAAATTTTCCTTCCATAGCCGTCACATTTACGATGTGCTTTTTTCCGGTATAATCGCGCCGCATCATGGCGGAAAGCCGGTTGCACAGCACAAAGGGGGCAATGGCATTGACCAATTGAACTTCCAGGAGTTCGGGAGTGGGTACTTCGCCCAATTTGAGCCTCCATGAATTTACCGTTCGCAGATCCACCTGCTGCAAATCTACGTCGAGGCGCCCACTGGGGAACACTTCGTCATTTCGTACTGATTCTTCATATCCATAGGGTACTTGCGACAGTTGCGCCGATGCTCTGATGCCTATTCCGGGGCCAGCTTCGTGCCAGCTCAGGGTCAGTCCTGTTTCTTGATGGCCGTAGGGCAAGGCCGCATGGATGTGGCTGAGGCAATGTTGATGGCTCGACAGGAGCTGACGCACGTCGGGTGCATGCTGGTGATGGAGCAGATTTTCTGCCTCCATCATGTGGGCGTAAAATCCGGCAGGTCGTCTCACGGTTTGGGCGGCATTATTGATCAGGATATCCAGCCGGGGATAATTTTGTTCTATATAGGTGCAAAACAGCTCCACACTCGGTGTATGGCGCAAATCCAGCCCGTGGATGTGCAGACGGGTCTTCCAACTTTCATAGTCCTTTTCCTTGGCAAAGCGCATAGCCGAATCGACCGGAAAGCGCGTGGTGGCGATCACTGTGGCTCCTGCGCGCAGCATCATCAGGGTGGCATGGTAGCCTATTTTTAGTCGCGACCCGGTGATCAACGCGATTTGGCCACTGAGATCTGCGGTTTGAAACCTTTTCTGATAGTTGAAGTCGCCACATGACTCGCACATACAGTCGTAAAAAGGGTGCAGCCGTGTGTATTCTGCCTTGCATACGTAGCAATTGCGGGGCGATTTTAGCTCCTGGTCGTGTATGCTATCTTTGGCCTCACCGAGCAATATCTGGCCTGGAGCAGAAAAAACATCCGCAGTACGTGCCTGTCTGATGCCTGTGGTGCCGCGCGCCTGGCGGTTCATTTCGCGAACCAGCGCACGTTTTTCCTTATTGAGGTATTTTCTTCTTTTGATCTGCTCGTTTCTGTCGGGTCGGGAAAAAATACCTGCTGCCCTGATCAGCGCTATGCGCTCCTGCTCGGTGAGCAAAACCAGCGATTGGCTATCGTTGACGAGGCTTTGCAGGGTTTGCATACATTTTTCCAGGTCTTCCCGGGTTGGTTGCTTTGTACTTTGCTCTTGGTTGCCCACGTATTCCACCTCCTATGTCTTTAATGAATGTGCAAAGATAGACAGGGAAAAGCATACATCGATCATCGGGTACCCATACATTTTTTCAGGCTTTCATTGCTTTTTTACCATCACCAGGAGTTGTGCTTTTTGTATGGAAATGTCAAACGGCGGATGGCCGATATATTCGCCGTCGAGGTGGGCGACCAGGCGGTCAGAGGGCGCAATGCTCATCTGCTGCGATCGGTAAAATTCTGCAGCTTTGATCTTGTGGTGCGAACCGTTTTTTAGCTTTGGCAAGTGCCAAAACCGCAGGAGGGGGTGAACCTCATTTAAGATGCAAATATCAAGTTGGCCATCGTTGGTTTTGGCAAAAGGATTGATCACAAATCCACCGCCAAAGGTAGTGCCGTTGGATACCGTCAGCAAAAGCACCTTTCGCGACAGTGTCTTGCCATCAATGGAAAACTCCAGCATTTGTTCCTTGAAACCATAGACGATACGCAAAACAGTGCGCAAATAGTCGAGTTTGCTTTTTGAGCTACCGCGATCGGTCATTTCTTTTACCACCTGACCGTCGAAACCTATTCCAACTCCATTCACAAAGTACCTGCCGTTGCACAGACCAAGATCGAAGCGTGCCGGCATGCCATGAATGGCAATATCCACCTGTTGGTGGAAATCTGTGACACCATGGAGCGATTTTACCGAATCGTTGCCCGTGCCATTGCTCACAATACCGATTGGCAGATTTCGTCCTTGCAGCTCGTTTACTACATAGTTAAGCGTGCCGTCTCCACCCATTACCATTAGGTCGGTAAAGCCCTGAGATGCATCAACGAAAGCGGCCAATTGACCCTTGTCGTTGCGCCGCGTGTAGAAGTGCTGAAAATCCAGTGATTCCGCTTGCAATTTTTTTTCGAGCTGCTGAAGGCGGCCTTCGTACGAAGATTGGCCTGCCGCGGGGTTAACAATGATCAGGATTTTTCTGCCGGAGCTCAAGGCTTGTCTGCTTAGTGTGATGGAGTATGTCAGGTGTGGGTGCCTGGTCGGTTGCTTTTCAGCCACCAACTGCGCACCCTGCACGCACTTTTTATCTATAACCAAATCGCACAGTGCCGGCCTCAATCCAGCAGCTCATAGTCGTGCATGCTTTTCATAAATTTTACCAAATCGTGCTTTTCTTCCGAATTCATCCAGGCAATGGCGGAGCGGGGGTGCTCGTTCATGGCTCCGGTGATCAGGTAGGGGATATGATAACCCCAATCGATATCCTTCTGTAAAGGTGCCACATGGTTTTGAATCACATCAAGAATGGGCAGCAGTCTGTATTTAGGATTTTTAAGAAAGGCAATAAGTATCTCGAGCGGGCAGTTGCCTGCACCTCTACCCATGCCCAGGATGGTAGCATCGAGGTAGTTGCAGTTTTCTACGATGGCCGTCACGGTGTTGCCCATGGCCAGTTGCATATTGTTGTGTGCATGGATGCCAATTTCCTTTCCCGGAAGGGCTTTGCGGTATTTTCTTGCCAGGTGCTCAATATGCTCACTGTATAGGCTGCCAAAGCTATCGACTACATAAAACACCGGCACGCGCGATTTGGCAATATCACTCAGGGCCTCATCGAGCTCCGTCTCATTCACTTTCGAGACGGCCATCAGGTTGATGGTGGTTTCATAGCCTTTGTCCATACAGTGTTCGGCCAAAGCGATTGCCTTATCGACCTGGTGTACGTAACAGGCCACCCTGATCATGTCGAGCAGGCTGTCTTTGGCCTGGGGAATATCTTTCAGGTCTATTCTGCCGATATCGGCCATGGCACTGAGCTTTAGGCTGGTTTTATTTTCACCCACGATGCGCTTCAGGTCTTTGTTGTCGCAAAATTTCCACGGGCCTACCACATCTCGCGAGAAGGCACTTTCGCTGCTCAGATATCCGATTTCCATATAATCTACCCCGGCTTCGACCAGACTATCATAGACAGCTTTTACAAATTCGTCGCTAAACTGCCAGTTATTCATTAGGCCACCGTCTCTGATGGTACAATCGACTACCTTTATCTCTTTTCTATACATGATTATAAAAATTAAAATTGTGGTGTGAAAAAAATGTCACAATTGAATATGTTGAAAAAATGAATTCCTCGATAGAAATCAATGGCAAAAGTAGTCCTTTTCCATATAAAACCTTTCTAAAAAACATATTTTCCAGTCATGGCAAATTAATTCGCCATTTTTTTTTCAAAATGCAATTCTAAAAAAGCATGTTTGTAGCTAAACGAAAGGATTATGAATGGACTTTTTTGGGGCTTGCTCACCATTGATTTGCATTTCTTCACCGACCATTATCCGGAAGAAAATACCAAGACAAAGGTGAAAAAGTTCGATTCCTATATCGGGGGGCATTGCACCAATGCCGCCATCACCTATAAACACCTGGGTGGAGCGCCCAAACTGGTGACGGCTATTGGAATCAACGCCTTCAATATGATGACCAAAGAAAAAATCGAACAATTTAAAATCGATGTCATCGACCTTCATGACGGCATCCATTGTGACCCGGTTTTTGCCTCTATCATCACCAATGAATCATCAGGAGAACGGACTATATTTTCTTACAATCCTCCGCAAGTGAATAAACTCCACATTCCTGACTTGCCTGGGGCATACGAGATTGCATTATTCGACGGGTTTTATATCGAATCGGCCATCAAACAGGCCGCAAGGTGTAAGGCACAAGGTATCACTACAGTTTTTGATGGTGGTAGTTGGAAAAACAAAACTGATGAATTACTCAAGTACATAGACATTGCTATTTGCTCAGAAGATTTCATGCCCCCCAATGTTACCCATCAGGAAGATGTCACGGCGTATTTGCTGAAAAAGGGAGTAAAAAGGCGGTGATTACCCGGGGCGAAAAACCCATCATTGTGAATGAAGGATCGGTAAACCTGCTGGTACAGGTGCCCAAAACTCAGGTGGTAGATACGCTTGGTGCCGGCGATATTTTTCATGGAGCATTTTGCTATCACTATGCTGCCACCAACGATTTCCTCTTTGCCATAGAAGAAGCTGGAAAAATTGCCTCATTTTCTTGCCAATTTCATGGCCCAAGGACATGGATGGAAAAAAATTGGCCTGCCGGAGAAAAATAATTTGAGCTATTGGTAAGTAGTGAACAATACAAGGCAAAGCAATATGAAACAATATGACCTGGTAATAGTAGGCGGAGGTGCGGCAGGGTTCTTTTTGTGCCCTGCAATGTGCAGAACGAAACCGGTTCAAGATTGGTTCATTTAGTAAAATCGAAAGATGACCAATTATACCAAAGTGCCTGTCCA
>JAAUQL010000012.1 GCA_012033595.1 Cyclobacteriaceae bacterium
TCAATTAAAAATAGTTAATTACGCTTGTTTATCGAAGCAAAAAGACAAAATCAAATGATGAGCTTATTTTTATTTATGAATTAAAAGGCCAAATACGTGTAATGGGTCACTTTTTTCCATGAGCAATTGGTTCTGATAAGGTCGAGCGTACATTTCAAGGAAAATTGTTTTTAATTCCAAAGGATCACCGGCCATCGTACTAATTTTTTGCTCTATATCTTCGATGAAAGCATGCTTTTCTTTGGCAGAATAGAAGGTGTAGTCGTCATTGCTCTTATTTAGTATATCATAAGCTATACGATTGGTTTTAAAAAGATGATAATTGCCGATGATCTGCTTGTCGAGCAATACCCCTACTTGCTGTATCAGCTCGTTTTTGTGCAAGTCGTCTGGCAAGGCTGCAATTTCATCTCTGATAGGTTTGCCAAAGTGAATATGGATGTTGCCCTTATATCCCAATATTCCTTTGCGCATGGCCAGGTTGTCTTCATTTTCTTCTTTGGTATAGCCCCCGAAAAACTTCAGGGAGTAGAGCGACCTGGCCTTATCTACATCGCAAGGATCAGTTTCGTACGACAAAGAAACCGGTAGGATATTCAGACGCATCAAATGCGCTTTGAGGCTCCCTTCTGCTGAGATACCCACCATATTGAGCAAGCCAGGCTGTGTGCGGTCATTGCCATCTTTGGCGCGACCTTCACGCTGGGCGATCCACACCGAGTGGTTGTTTTTTACGATGGTATCTTTTATGTAATTGGAAAGCAACCTGGATGAATTGATTAATTCCCTTACGGGGAGGTTTCTTTTTACAATAAAACTTTTATTGAGACGCGCCAGGTCTTTGACCCACGGGGTTTGCAACAGATTGTCGCCAATGGCTACTTCGGCCGTTTCAAATCCCTGCTCAAAGATCACCGTGTTGATCAGACCCGGATCGAGGATGATATCGCGGTGATTGGACATGAAAAGATAAGCCGATGTTACATCCAGGTTTTCCAGTCCGGATTTCGACAGCCCAGCGCTGGTTTTGGCCAATATGTTCATCACGGCTTTGTAGATCACCTTTTCCTGAAATTCATTGATGGTGCTGATGGTGCGTAAATGGTCTTTTACCATCCCTACGGGCATGTCAGGAAATACGGTGCTGATGAGCAGGTCGCTGTGGGGGGAATCAAGCAACTTCCCCATTTCCGCTTTGAATTCGTGGTCTCGATAAGGTCTTATATCATTGTAAATCGGATCGTCGATCATATGAATTGTGATGATAAATATTAATGGATGAACTGAAATTTTTTATCAAAATTAACATTTCAGTGATATTTAACAGAAACTATCCCTTATTAATCATAAGCTGTGAAATGCTTTTTTTTGGTCTTCTATGGTTTGCCAATAAGAAGCTGCGTTATTTGTGATT
This sequence comes from Cyclobacteriaceae bacterium, assembly GCA_012033595.1. Taxonomy (GTDB): domain Bacteria; phylum Bacteroidota; class Bacteroidia; order Cytophagales; family Cyclobacteriaceae; genus JAAUQL01. The sequence goes on from JAAUQL010000012.1 coordinate 1,415, forward strand.
TATTCTAAACAGCAAATATTTTGACTTTAGAAATCATATATCAGGACATGGATTTGGTGGCAGTAAACAAGCCACATGGATTGCTGGTGCATCGTAGCAAAATGGCCGCCGATGCCGATATATTTGCCCTGCAAGTGCTGCGTGACCAACTGCAAAGGCACGTTTATCCCGTGCATCGCATCGATCGCAAGACGGGAGGTGTGCTGCTTTTCAGTCTCGATGAGGCGCTACACATCAGCATGCAACAAGCCTTTGCCAACAAGCAAATCGATAAAAAATATCTCGCCATAGTCAGGGGCTTCACAGATGACTCGGGTACCATAGACTATCCATTGAAAAAGGAAAACGGCCATATGCAAGAAGCTGTCACGCGTTACCACACCCTCGACCGTTCAGAATTGAAAATCCCTTTTGGCGGTCACATGACGTCCAGGTATTCCTTGCTGGAGTTAAAACCAGAAACAGGTCGATTTCACCAAATCAGACGGCATCTCGACCATATCAGACACCCGATCATCGGTTGCCGTCCGGAAGGTTGCAATAAGCAAAACAAAATGTTCAAGGAGAAATTTGGCCTGATGACCATGATGTTGCATGCCAAAGAATTACGTTTTTGCCACCCGGTCAGTGTGGCGCAAGTTACCATTGTGGCCAACATCCAAGAGGAATTCAGGCGGATGCTAGCTACCTTGCAATTTGACTTTAATCCTGATTGATGGGCCTGATAACCCGGCAAGGGTTGCCGGCAGCAAACACATCGGCAGGAATGTCGCGTGTCACCACCGATCCGGCACCAATCACGCTGCGGTCGCCTATGGTGACACCCGGGCAAATAATGGCTCCGCCTCCTACCCATACGTTTTCGCCAATGCTGACAGCAATGCCCGATTCGAGCATTTCAGCTCTGATTTTATAATCCATCGGATGCGTAGCGGTGTATATCTGCACATTGGGTGCAAAGAGGGAATTACTGCCTATGGTCACAGTGTTTACATCCAACACTATGCAGTTGAAATTGAAGTACACATTCTCACCCAAATAAATATTGCTGCCATAATCGCAGTGAAATGGAGGCTCTATCACCAATCCTTTGCCATATCCGCCAATTAGCTCATGCAGAATTTCTTTTCTTAAAAGCGTTTCATCGGGATCTGAATCATTGTATTTTTTTACCAGTTTTCTTGTCCTGCTCCGCTCTTCGGTCAATTCCGAATCATTGCCGTTGTACAGTGCTCCGGCAAGCATTTTTTCCTTTTCAGTTTTCATATCTCATCAGTTTGGTCACCATCCTGGGAAGTAAGTTAGTCAATAAAACCGGTAAGTCTGGCAATGAACGTACGATTTGGCGCCGGGGAAAATTGCGAATTTTGATGATGTCCACATGATTGTTTCAATTAAAAAATAAAACAGCCATGCAGTATGGTGGTTGAAAAATAGAATTACATTTGCGGCTTGTAGCCCAATAATAATTAAATGGACGACGGCCCGTATAGCAGTAATATCAGCAATTAACCCATCTGTAAGGCCATGCTTTCCTTCCTTGCAGATACTTGTAAGGATCAATCATGATAAAAATATTTAAAACTTTTGGCGGTTATTCCGAAATCAATGAAGTGGAAAAAGGCTGCTGGATTAATGTGACTCAACCTACCGCAGAAGAGGTATATCTGCTGACCGAAAAATTTAGTGTTCCTGAAGACCTTGTAAGGGACACGTTGGATACTGATGAACGCCCAAGGTTGGAATTTGACTATGACTGGACGCTGGTGATCATGCGCATTCCGGTGAAAAGCGGTAACAACAGCATCCCTTTCCAAACAGTACCGTTGGGCATTTTTATGACGGAGCACTTCACCATGACCCTCTGCCTGCAAGACAATGAAATCCTGCCGATTCAAGAGCACTCCCCGTTTAGGGAACAATACAGACAGATTACGGATAGTTTCAATTTTATCCTGCGCTTGTTTGTGCGGTCTGGCACCACTTACTTGCGGTATCTGAAAGAAATCAACCAGCAGACAGCCGTGCTGGAACATGACCTGGAAAAATCCATTAAAAACAGTGAGTTGAACAAACTGCTAAAAATGGAAAAATGTCTGGTGTACTTCGTTACCAGCATAAAGGCCAATGAAATTGTGCTGGCCAAATTGCGCAATTCCAAAAAGATAACCTCCGAAATCAACGAAGACCTGCTCGAAGACGCGATGATCGAAAATAAACAGGCACTGGAAATGGCGCAAATCTACTCCGACATCCAAAGCGGTATGATGGACGCCTTCGCCTCGGTGATCTCTAACAACCTGAACGTGGTAATGAAACAACTCACTCTTATTTCCATATTGCTGATGATTCCGACGCTGATCGCGAGCTTTATGGGAATGAATGTGCCCAACGATATGGAAAACGCACCCTGGGCCATGCCTGCCATCATTGTCGTCTCACTATTGGTCTCCTTTACCGGTGTGCTGCTCTTTAGAAAAAGACAATGGTTTTGAAAGTAAACGTAGAGCAATATTAAAATCGAGCTGCCTTTTTAGTGATCAAAGCTAATATCATTGCTGAGCATCGCTATCCGATTATACCATCAGGCCGGCCTTTGATACGGCCCACGATATGGCCTGGCCAATAGATTGGAGGCGGTGGCATTGTCTAATATGTTCATGTTCACTTTATCCCAATGTATTTCTGAGCGGGTATAGTAAGAAATCATGGCAAGTTGCACAGTGGCCGTAGAAAGGAAGGCATCCTCCACCGTACAACTTATCAACTTTTTGTCCCTGGCTTTTACGGCATTCAGAAAGTCCGCTACATGGTTTTGCTGCATATTTTCGGTTTTGATTTCTAGTACTTCCAACTCTTTGTCTTTGCCAGCGGGCTGCACCACTACCCTATTGTCCGAGGCGAAAATTGTAGCTTCATTTCCATAGAAAAAAACGCCATTGTTGTATTGACTGTCCAGTTGGCCCGTGCCCCACAGCCTGTGCTGCCACGTCAATGGTACATCTTCGAAAAACATGGTGGCATTGAGCGTATCGGGCGTGGTAATCTTACCTGAGTATTCATTGATTGCGCCATAGCTATTGAATTTTGACGGAATATCAAAGCCCATTATTTGCCTGGTAATGTCAATATTGTGGATGCCCCAATCCACAAGGTGGCCATTGCCATATTCTTTCTCCAGTCTCCAGGCTTTGTGTCCTATGATCGGTCGGTAGGGTAGTTTCGGTGCAGGGCCACACCATTGTTCCCAATCAAGTGTAGCCGGGGGTTCCTGAATAGTAGCATCGGCCAGCACAGGGGTATAATGGATATGGGCAGCTATTTCATGGATTTTACCTGCTTTTCCACTTTCAATTAATTCTTTGGCTTTTTTAAACGAATTGCTCTGTCTCCTTTGAAATCCAATCTGTACAATGTTTCCTGCCCTTTCTGCCGCGCGCATCATGGCCATTCCCTCTTTCACATCATAGGCCAATGGTTTTTCACAGTAAATATCGAGACCCTTTTCGCAAGCCGCGATAAATTGCAGTGCATGCCATTGAGGAGGTGTTCCAATAAAAACCGCCTCAAGCCCTTTGGTTTCCAGCAAGTCTCGATAATCTTTGAATTCCTTTGGTCTCTTGCCCTGGCTTTTTTCCAGTTCGTCTGCACTGGCACTTAGGTGGGCCGAATCTACATCACAGACCGCTACCACTTCTACACCGCCTTCTTTAAGTGCCGCATTGGCGATGACCATGCCGTACCAGCCGCACCCAATGAGGCCGATTTTTAGCGTGTGATCCCGGGAAAAAGCTGGGATAGCCCAGGGCGAAAACAAGGCTGCTGAGCCCAGAGACGATTTTTCTATAAACGACCTTCTGTTCATGTGCGTGAATTATTTATTGGCTTGACTTGATATTATTATAAAGTCATAAAGTTAAGCCTGATATTAAATTGACAAAACAAAGTGGCAAATTTAAGATTTGAGCATGCTCCCGGGTTGAAGACGGGATGTTATGGACTAGCGAAGTCAATATTTAATGAACCCGTTCACAGCTCGCGTTTATTAAACAAATCCTGCGTGAGCTGAACCTGCTCCGGGTTACCAAGCACATAGGCAATGTCATCGGTTTTGAACACTGTAGAAGGTAATGGGTGCTCAATGATTTCTTCTCCACGCTTAATAGCCAACAGGGTGACCCCGGTTTTGTTCCTCAATTCCAGGTCGACAAGTGACTTGCCAATTGCCGGAGAATTCTTTTCCAGCGTGATAAGCGAAATGTTGATGGAAGAGAAATCGTCTAATATGGATGGCTGCTTGATGAGGTCCTTTTTACTGAATACGCCAAGATTGATGTTTCTGATATGTGTCAGTATCCGGTTGACTTCCTTGTTGGGATATTGGCGGTTTACTAGTATTCTATTAAGCAAATCTACGGTAATTTCCAGCTCTTCGGGTATCACCTGATCGGCACCGAGCTGATAGAGCTGCTCCACATTTTGTATTTGCTTGGTGCGCACCAGCAAATACACATTCGGATTGATATGTCTCACTTTTTCTATCACAGCCATGGTGGTAATGATGCTGCCAATCGATATCACCACAATACCCGCAGTGTCGACATGGGCCTTGAGCAAAATGGGCTCATTGACCGCATCGCCATATACCACCTTGTCTCCTTGTTTTATTTTGTCTTTGGCCGTCGAAGGGTCAAAGATCACAGATACGTGTGCGATATCATTATAGGTGGAAATACTCGAAAGTTTTATTGCCACAGCATCTTTGCCAATTATGACCAGGTGATCTCTTAGCATTGGTATTTCAATCTCTTTGAGGGGAAATAATCCTTCGACCAAAAATTTTGGCATGGGCAATCTGAGCAGGGCATTTGCCAGTGGTAGCGATGCCTTCATCAAAAATGGTGTCATGGCCATGGTAATGACGGCTACGGCCAAAAAGAGCTGGTAGTAAAAATCAGAGAATAATTGGTATCCGTAGCTCACTCTTGGCAAGGATAAAAGAGAATTCACCCACCTGGCTTAGTGCCATACCGACCAGCACCACGCCCCGCAAGGTATGCCCGAGCACAAATCCGGTGGCACTGGCAATAATAAACTTGATGACGATCAACAACAATACACTAAAAATGACCAACTCATAGTTTTGAATGACAAAGGTGATGTCGAGCAACATGCCAATAGAAACAAAAAAGAAACTGGTAAAGGTGTCTTTGAAAGGAATGAGATTTCCAAAGGCGTGGTGGCTATATTCTGACTCTGAGATCATGAGGCCGGCCAAAAACGCCCCAAATGCCAGCGACATTCCCAGTTCGGAAGTCAGCAAAGCCACTGCCAGACAAATAAGGAAAATGCTCATCATAAACAATTCCTGGTTTTTGGCCATGGCAATGAGATGCAGCAATCGAGGTAAGAGCCATTTATTGCCTACATACACCAGCCCGATGATCAATACAGCCTTAAGCGCCAGAATGATGATTTCATCCTGGATGTCCACATTGGCATCGCCCATCAGGTTGGCCAAAAGCAGCAATGGCACCAATAGCAAATCCTGAAAAATGAGGATGCCCAATACGGTTCGCCCATAATTGGACGTAAGCTCAGAACGCTCCTGCAACAGTTTGAGTACAAGTGCAGAACTGCTCAAAGCGGCAAGTAAGCCCATGAATATGGCACTTAGCCAATCCAATCCGTAAAAATGCGACACCAGGCTAAATATGGCAGCGGTCAAAAAAACCTGCAAAAAACCACCCAGCAATACAATTTTGCGTATGCGGAGCAGGTGCTTGAGGGAAAATTCCATGCCAATGGTAAATAGCAGGATGATGACACCGATCTCGGCCATCAATTCTATTTCGTGCCGAGCGTGTATCAGAGATAGTACGTGGGGTCCGGCGATTACACCGGTCATCAGGTAGCCTACCACATTAGGTACCTTTATCTTGGTAAATACTAAATTGACAAAAGTGGACAAGGCAAAGATTATGACTATGTCCTTGAGAATAATCGATTCCATGTGCTGACCTTCTACTTTAGTGATAAAATAAGCAAATAGATATCAATCGAATGATATAATACAGGAAAAAGAAAATATTTACTGGTTTTTTAGCAAAAAAGTGGGGCAAAGATGCTGGAGAGATGATTTTTTGACAAAGACTCAAGCTGACGATTGTGGAACTACAACCTGTTCAATTCTAGTTTTATATCTGCCCGGGTACCCGCTGTTGCCCATTGCTCTCTAATGATAAAAAGCTGACTGCCTTCTTCGGGTAGCTGAACAATTTCATACTTTTTAACGCCGGTAACCGTCGATAGAAAAAGCAGGGAATTGCCCTTATCGAGCGACCAACTGCCTTCTTCGAGTTGTCCGTCATTTTGGGTTCTTTGATACGTGCCGTCGATATTGAGGGTAAGCTTGTGAAATGATGGATGGTGCAAGGCAAGCTCCTCTTTGCTTTTGTCAACATTCACCACTTCCCAGGTATCTGATATCATGGCATTGTTGACGGTATCCTTGTTGAAATCATGGTCTGAAAAAATTATCGCCCAAACAACGGCTTGCAAAACCATAAAATTAAATATTGTGGATTTCATGCTAATATAAATAATACCCTGTTTCACATTGACGGTACAATTTTAGTCCGAAATATACTCAAATAACTTTCAGTATGGGGGCGTACATTATAAGTGTATGTTTTACCTATAACTTTTCATTAAAAGTCTTTTAAGCGACCCTTCCTTTTGCCGAATATATATGCCTCATTTTCAGCCATTATGGCATACGGATCAGACTTTTTGAATTATGTTATCAAATCCGAAACATCTTAAAATAATTAAGTATTATTTTATTCAAATGTAAAAAAACACTACCGATTGTTGCTGGTTTTGGGGTAGAAGCAGGGTTTATTCTGCTTTTTTTTCTAAAAAGTCATGGCGACTTTCATGCTTTTGGCAACCTGCTGATACTGAGCGTGACAAGCAGACGACTTCCTTTTTTTTCATATTCTGTTTTTTGCTGATGTTGAAAATAACTAAGGTCGTGAACATTTTTGTAAGCATGAGGCCATACCCAGCCAATTCGTCAATTTTCTCGATGCAAAAACTTTATACACGAAAGCCTATTATTACGCCCTCCACGTCTGTTTTAAATGCACATATTTTCTACATGACAATGAGCGCCCGGCCTGGATTAAACATGCTTCAAGGCTATTCTTTACTGGTGGACACACGTGACCGAAGCTACTACTCTATAGGCACAAATCCGGGCGCCATCGCGGCTCTTGGCTGTCCACCGCCACCGCGCGCCTTATCGCTGTTGTTGTCTACGACATGGAGATTTTTTATTATCCTGTCCATATCTTTTGACCAGGGGTGGTGCTGATCTGACTGCGAAAATGAAAAACCCCATTGCTGCTCAAATTCTTCAGCAAATCGACCGTCAGGCCCCCATTCTGTTACCAGAGCATATACATCCCAGGCTGTATCATCCACAATATATGCCCCATAATCCTGAAATGCCACCGCCAGGATTTTGGCAGCTTCTGTTTCCAATCCGAGTGAGGCAAGATCGAGGCGGGCAGGCAAAGCCAAAAGCGCACCCATTCGGCAGGCTTTTACCGTGGGGTTGGTTCTTTTGGTATAATACTGTTGTTCGGCATAGCCATCAGCTCTTTTTGCCGGCCATCGATATCCTTTTGTTTCCTGGTCATAATATAGGTTTTTTGCCGCATAGAGATTGATCTTGAGCGCATGCCTGATCGGCCCTGAGCCAGGCAACAATTCGCCATAGCGCAATGCGCCACCTATAGCCGAAAGCCCCGAGCCACCGTGCGCCCCATACGTCCCTTCCCCATAAATATCCACCTCTTCGAAGACATAGCGCGAAGTGGCCGGGTCGCCTGGTACACAATGTGCAAAAGGTTGGGTTTGCTTGATGGTACGCTTATCTGGCATCAATACTGCCATGCCAGCATTGGGCGTGGCACCATCCCAGGTAGTGGGCGAAACGACGAAATCCTGGGGAATTGGTGCCGAAAACAATAATTGGCCTTCTGCCGGGCACCGGTCTTTGGTGCGATCCCACTCTGCAAAATTCTCATAAATATCCATCAGCTCAGCATCAGGTGTCATCACAATATAATCTTCATCGATGGTCATGCCGGCTGCTTCAGCCAACTCTATTTGCGCCGGAACATATATGGCATCATATCCAATGGGGGTATTCCAAATTGAATTGGCAGAAAATGGCCATTTAAATGGATCGCGTAAGGCAGGTTCATTTGGCTCTTGCTTATTGCACGCGAAGGCCAACATAGCCAGAACTATACTCATTAATCTGTTCATTGTTTTACCTATACAGTTTATATCCTAAAGTTGCGCCTGCTGATAACCCAAATCATCATGTTTCCGGGTAATTCACCAGGGTTTTGTTTTATTCTTATGCCGCTTTTTAAATGCACATTCAAAAATAAGGCAAATAAACTTGCACGTGAACCTGTGATGAGAAACTAAAAATAGTAAACAAGCAGCGAATCAACCTGCTTCTTGCCACCCATACTTGCACTGCGATCCGGGAATAATTACTGCATGGAAAAAACGCTCAAGTCCCAGCTATCCATCCAACTCAGTGTTGGATTTCCTTCTTCATCCCATTGTAGGGGCAACCATACGTACCTGCCATCAATGGGGTTTTTGGGGTTCCACCTATCGGCCATAAAAACGAAGGCGTCCTTTTCGCCGCGAATTGGCAGCACAAAGGTGCTCTGCGATTGAAACGTAAGGTCGGCACCTTCTCCCCTGCACGGATTACCCAGCTCTGTCCAGGGACCAAATATGGCTGGAGCCCAGGCCGAGCGTGCCGCATTGGGTGCCCATCCGGTGCAGTCGGAGGCAATCAAATAATATTTACCATCCTTTTTGAACATGGCTGGCGCTTCCATATACCTGTTGGTGAATATGCGCACGTATTCACCATTTTCCGACAAATAATCATCAGAAAGTCGGGAAATGTGCAGGGTACTGTTTTCTTCTGAGGAATAAATATGATAAGCAATCCCATCATCATCAACAAACAGGTTTTGATCACGGGCCATCTGCCCAGCTTCAAAATCGCGCCCTAGCAGATTGAGCGAGTCTGGAGGTGCCGGCAGACAACCATATCCACCGCAATAGAACGGTTTGATGGTATCCGACACCGGCAGGTGATGAAAATCCTGTGCATTTTCGGCCAGAAACCAGCATTGGGTCGCACGTTTTCACAAATTCAAATGGCCCTGTTGGCGAATTACCCACCGCCACACCCGACTGTGCCGCATCGTAACCCTGGCCTGCAAGCTCCAGGTGAAACCACATTACATAGTTGTTGTTTTGTTTGTTGTAAATCACCTTTGGCCTCTCTAAAATACAGCCTTTGGTAATGGGAGATTCCGGGTCATCCGACACTGTCAACACAATACCTTCATCCTGCCAATGGTACAAATTGCGCGAGGAATAGCAGTGAACACCCACCTGGGCAGTGTTGCCGATTTCACCTTCTATTTTGTGTTCCCCATACCAATAGTACACGCCATCATGCTCTAAAATGCCGCCACCATGAGCATTGATATGAACGCCCTGATTATCGGGCCAAATGCCGCCCGGTACAATCACCGGCTTATCAACTGATTGACACGAAAAGGCAAAAACCACCAAAAAGATAAAAAACCCACAAAATCGAATCCTGGCCATTGTCGTATTGATTTCTATTTTATTTTAAACTTTAATTAAACATATAAATAATATTGATTCGCAGATATTTATAGCCTGCCGATTAACTCAAATTAATCATATTTCCGGGTAATTCATCATGCCTTTATGCTGCTCAGAATCAAGTGGTTCTTCCAGAAGTTTCTTTACAAAACGGGGAAGCACAAAAGCAGCATGATGCATGTCAAAATCATAATATTGCAAATGGTGGCGCAAAGAAAATTCTTGTATATCAGCTTTGCAAAGCCAGTTCAATGGATCAATACCTCCTTTGGACGAAAAGGAAAAACTCCACATTCCCGAAGGAAACGAAGGGAGGTACATCAGGTAGCAATGTACATGGGCTTCTCCGAATATCTGACGATAGCTACGAAATACCTCCATAAACACGTTTTGGTTGTATCGTGGAGATTCGCTTTGAGTCACCATCACACCTTGTGGGCGCAGAATCCTATAAATATCGCTGTAGAAAGCTTTTGTAAACAACCCTGCCCCGGGGCCAACCGGGTCATCTGAATCCACAATGACAATATCATACACACCATCTTCACAAGACCGAACAAACTCCACTCCGTCGAATACTTTGATATGCACCCGGCGGTCGTGTAGCGAAGAAGCGATATTGGGCAGATAGGCCATGGCTACTTCCATGACCTGTGCGTCGATTTCCACCAGGTCGATTTCCGCTATCTCTTCATGCCTCAGCAGCTCCCTTACGGTGCCGCCGTCGCCTCCGCCAATTACCAGCACCCGCCGCGCATGGCCGTGGGCGAAAACAGGAACATGGGCTATCATTTCATGATACACATATTCATCTTCTTCTGCACACACTATCTTGCCATCCAACACCAATACCCCACCAAAAGCTTCCGTATGATAAACCTCAATTTTCTGATGGGCCGATCGCTGGCAATACAGACGTTCGCCACTGTGCTTTAGCGAAAGCGCTATATCTTCGTTGCGCTGAGTAAACCAGATATTCCTGGATGTTTTTATGCTTTTTGGCTTCTCGGTTTGCGGCTCACTTCGGACTTGTGGTGCGTATGATGGCGGAGCAAGCAGGGAGTTTTGTCCGCGATTCAACTCCACAGTCGATCCGGTCGCCGCGCCAAATGCTTCCTTAAGAAACTGATAGGCGATCCAGGGGTCTATGGTATCGCCACAGGTATAGATATCGATGGAAGCATAGCCGAATTCGGGCCAGCAATGAATGGAAAAATGGCTTTCCTGAATGACTATGACCCCTGACACCCCAAAAGGAGAGAAATGATGAAATGTAGAGTTGATGACCGTAGCCCCTGCCCTGTCTGCGGCAGCGAGCATGGTTTTTTCCACAAAAGACACATCGTCTATTTTATCGATTTCGCATTGGTACAACTCTGCAATGATATGGCGGCCAAGGGCGATCATCCGTTGTTGTTGGATAAGTCTTCCGGAGAGAGATAGTATTCGAAGCTGGCGTTTTCCTGCGATATCAAATTCCAGTCGCAAGCACTGCTTGCTATCTTCACTACACTACCGGGCTCCATGCCATCGAAATGGTATTCTGTGAGGTATTCTACAAAATAGGTCAGCACCGGATTATGACCCACTATAGCCACGGAGTTCCAGTCATCATTAAATGTTGATATGAGGTTTTCCAATATCCTTACCGAGGCTTCATATAACTCTTCCTCTACTTTTATCTTGGCGATATTGTAGCTGATGCGATCGGCGATTAGTTCGGCAGACTGCCTGGCTCTGGTAGCATTGCTGCACAGCATGGCATCGATTTCGATATTTTTTCTATTGAAATAAGCCCCTATCCGCGCGGCTTGCTGCAGGCCTTCGGCGGTCAGTTCACGGTCTATGTCCCGCGAGCCTTTATCGGAATCTTTGGCTTTGGAATGCCTGATAATATATAGTGTTTTGCCCATGTTGTGTTTGGTGAAGTGGCCATCCTACAGGGAGCCTCCCAATGAACGGTTTGCGATTTTAATAAATTTTTATTGATATTTGAGCCTTTATAAAAAAAACAGATTGTAAATGTCGAAGAACCTAGTTATTGTAGAGTCACCAGCAAAAGCCAAAACGATAGAAGGATATTTGGGCAAGGATTATAAAGTAGTTTCTAGTTATGGACACGTCAGGGACCTACCCAAAGGCGACATGGCAATTGACATAAAAATGGTTTTAAACCCACTTACGAGATATCCAAAGACAAAAAAGAAGTCATCAAAAATCTGAAATCGGATGCCAAAAGTGCTGAAATGATCTATCTGGCGAGTGATGATGACCGCGAGGGAGAGGCCATTTCCTGGCACCTCAAAGAGGCGCTGAGCCTGGATGACAAGCAAACCCGCAGAATAGTTTTCAGGGAAATCACAAAAAATGCCATTCTGAATGCCATCAAAACACCAAGAGGGCTTGATCTGGATCTGGTTAATGCCCAGCAGGCACGCCGCATTCTCGACAGGCTGGTAGGTTTTGAAATCAGCCCTATTTTATGGAAAAAGATCAAAAGAGGCTTATCAGCCGGCAGAGTGCAATCCGTAGCAGTCAGACTGGTAGTAGAGCGGGAACGTGAAATAGAGAAATTCGATGCTAAATCATTTTTCAAGGTCACGGCCCTATTCGATTTGGAAGAAGGCAAAAAGCTGAAAGCTGAACTTGGCAAAAAATTCGACACCGAGCAGGGAGCTGCAGATTTTCTAAATAAATGCCTCGGAGCGACGTACAGCATCAGCAATCTGGAGAAAAAACCAGGAAAAAAAACCGCTGCCGCTCCTTTTACCACTTCTACCTTGCAACAGGAAGCCAGCCGAAAACTTGGTTTTTCGGTTTCTCAGACCATGTCTGTGGCTCAAAAACTATATGAATCGGGTAAGATTTCTTATATGAGGACTGACTCCGTCAACCTGTCTGACGAAGCCATAAATGGTGCCAAAGCAGCCATTGAACAGTTGTATGGTGCTGATTATGTCCATACTCGGCAATACAAAAACAAATCGAAATCTGCCCAGGAAGCGCACGAAGCCATAAGACCCACCAGTTTCATGAATCAGGAAGCCGGCTCCAATTCCAATGAACAGCGTTTGTACGACCTTATTTGGAAGCGCACCGTGGCCTCGCAAATGGCCGATGCACAAATAGAACGGACCATTGCCACCATTGCCATAAGCACCACACCTGAAACCCTCACTGCCCAGGGCGAAGTGGTCAAGTTTGAGGGCTTTTTAAAAGTTTATATAGAATCGACCGATGATGAAGAGGGCAATGGCGAAGATTCGGGCATGCTGCCCCCACTCAATATTGGCCAGCTTTTAGCACTCGACCATGTGCTGGCTCGCGAGGGTTTTACCCGCTCAGCAGCAAGATATACCGAAGCCAGCCTGGTGAAAAAACTGGAAGAAATGGGCATTGGACGACCCTCGACCTATGCGCCAACCATCACCACCATTCAGAAAAGGGAATATGTGGTAAAAGAATCCAGAGAAGGCATAGAGCGCGCTTTCACGGAATTGATCTTGCAGCAAAATAAAATTTCTAAAAAGAAAAAGACCGAAATGACCGGTGCCGAAAAGAACAAACTTTTCCCCACCAATACCGCCATGATCGTAAACGACTTCCTGATCAACCAATTTCCCAATATCATAGATTACTCCTTCACGGCTAACGTAGAAAAGGAATTTGATGAAATAGCCAGCGGAAACCTGCAATGGGACAAAATGATTGGCAGTTTTTATGGAAGCTTTCACACCGACGTGACCAGCTCCGAGAACATCAGCAAAGTGGATATTGGCGCTTTGCGAGAGTTGGGGGTGGATCCGAAAAGCGGTAAAAAAGTTTATGCACGACTGGCTCGATTTGGCCCATGTGTACAACTGGGCGAGGTTGATGAAGAAGAAAAACCCCGATATTCGAGCTTGCGCAAAGGTCAGCTCATCGAAACCATCACGCTCGAAGACGCCCTGGAGCTTTTCAAACTACCACGCATAGTCGGGACTTTCGAAGGGGAAACCATCGATGCCAATGTTGGCCGTTTTGGCCCTTATGCCCGGCACAAGGGCAAGTTTTACGGTCTGTCGAAAGAAGACGACCCGCTGACACTCACCGAAGAGCGTGCCATAGAAATCATAGAAAAAAAGCGTATCGACGATGCCGGAAAGGTGATCAAATGTTTTGATGAAAATGAAGAATTCCAAATCCTAAAAGGCAAATGGGGTCCCTATCTCAAGGCCGGCAAGAAGAATGTGAAACTGCCTAAAGACAAGGAGCCGGCAGACCTTACGTACGAAGAGTGCTTGACACTGGCAGAAAGTGCCCCCACCAAAAAGAAAGTGGTAAGAAAGAAAAAATAATGTCAATGAAGAAAATCGTAATCCTGTCAGGTGCGGGCGTAAGCGCTGAAAGCGGTATCAAAACCTTCAGGGATAGCGGCGGATTGTGGGAAGGTTACGATGTGATGGATGTGGCATCGCCCGAAGGCTGGGCACGCGACAAAAACATGGTGCTCAATTTTTACAACGAGCGACGGAAAAACGCCCTCGCCGCCCAACCCAATGAGGGGCACAAGATCATTGCCGCGTTGGAACAATACTTTAAGGTCACAGTAGTGACTCAAAATGTGGACAACCTGCACGAAAAAGCGGGCTCTACCCATGTCATTCATTTACATGGCGAACTATTCAAATCGCAAAGCACTATAGATCCGGGGCTGATCTATGATATCGAAGGCTGGGAGCTTAATGAAGGTGACACCTGCGAAAAAGGTTCACAGTTGAGACCGCATATTGTTTGGTTTGGAGAACTGGTGCCAATGATGACCAAAGCGGTGGAAGAAACCATCTCTGCCGACATATTTATCGTGATAGGAACTTCCTTACAAGTATATCCTGCCGCCGGACTGCTGGAATATGTACCCTCCACCAAGCCTAAGTTTATTATCGACCCCAAAATGCCGGTTTTGCCCTTTAGACCCCACCTCACCCTGATCGAAGAAGTTGGCAGTGTGGGTATGAGTAAAGTTAGGGATATCTTGCTGGAAGAATATCGCTGATTTGGATTTGGATAGCGAAAAGGAAAACACCATTATTCTGAGTTTGCTTCAACATAGCTTGGGAAGTCCGTAGCTCTGCAGACCTTGCATCGCCTATGCTTTATATACTAAAGCCCAAAAAACCCATCGGCAAACTATAACTCGAGCATTGCAAGGTATAATTATTACCTCCTTTTCCGTTGTTCATAATAATGAAATTAAAAAGTTGTTATCTTTGAATAACCTGTAACCATATATTTATGCTTGTTTTTATGAATCTACGCATTTTTTTATCCGTCCTGATTGTCACATTGAGTACCCTTAGCGGATATGGCCAACTCACCAAGACCATAGACTACAATGCCGATAGTACCATACGTGGTGAAGGCATGGTAGATCAGGCAGGGCTTAAGCAAGGCAACTGGTCTTATTACAACCTTTCGGGAAATATCGTTCAAATGGGCAAGTTTGAAGATGACAAACGAACCGGAATGTGGCTTGCCTATGATAATCGCGGCAATGTAATTATGGAAACCAATTTTGAAAATGGCATTTCGAAGGGCATATTGCGCACCTACTATCCTGATAGAAAAATAAAAGAAGAAGGTGAAATATATGACAACCAAAGGATTGGAGATTGGAAAGAATATTATCCTTCCGGAAAAATCAAACTGTTGGGCAACTATCACAAAGGCTCCAAGGTAGGTAAATGGCGCAGCTACTATGAGTCGGGTCGACTGCAAAGCGAAGCCTTGTACACCAATGATTTGCTCAATGGCATCTATACAAAATACTTTCCCATACTTGGCACCAAAGAACTGGAAATGGAGTACAAGATGGGCGAGAAATATGGCAAATATGAATCTTACTACGAAAACGGCCAACTGAAACGGACAGGAGTATATCAAAATGACCTGGAAATCAGCAGTTGGAAAGAATACTACGACAACGGCTTTATCAAATCTGAGGAAAAGTATGCAAATGGTATGCCCACCGGCACCTGGACATATTATTACCCTTATTCTGGCATTCTCAAAAAAATAAGCTTTGAAAATGGCTTGCCCCAAGGGGAATATATTGAAAATTTTCCGGATGGAAGCAAAAGTGTAAGAGGCCAGTACAAAGATGGCATGCGCACCGGCATTTGGTACAACTACCACGAAAATGGCAAAATATACTCCTTTGGAGCCTATGCAGATGATATGCGCTCTGACAATTGGAAATACTTCGACGACAAAGGGAACCTGCTCGCCGAGGGCAAATTTGAAATGGATAAAGAACACGGTCAATGGTTTTTTTATCATCCTAATGGGGTACTACGCGCCATCGGAAACTACATTTATGGAGAGGAAGACGGTCTATGGGGAAATTTTCATGAAATGGGATACTGAAAATGGAGGAAAACTGGAGTACAGGCAAACTGTTGTCAACCGGCCCATACATTACCGCTTATGGCGATACACTTTCTTCAGGCAACCTCCAAGGTGGAGAGGGAATTTTGAAAAAATACCACCACAACCAGCAACTTCAAGAAGAACTGACGTATAAAAACGGACTAAAAAACGGCCTGGCAAAATTATATACTGATAAAGGTGACCTTGCCGCTGAAGGTCAATATGTAAATGATAAAAAAGAAGGACTATGGAAATTTTACCATAGCAACGGAAACGTAGAGTCGCAGGGCAATTATAAAGATGACGAACCTGAGGGTCTTTGGATATTTTTCAATAGGTCAGGCACAGCCATCGACAAGAAAGATTACACCAAATTGAAAAAACTGGAAGAAAGCCTGGACTGACAAAGCCAAGTGAGACACCAGATCAAAAACGCAAAACCGATCAGCAAAAAATATCAATAAAAAACCTGAACGGATGTCGTGTATGAGGGGCTTTGGTTTTGATTTATGTAGTTGCAAGTACCTTTTTCATACAAAACAGGAGTGATGGTAGTTAATCTAAGGGTTGTAGCCGGCTTCAACGTTGTAACAGTTTGATAAGTTTGAAGCCCGCAACCACCCAATGCACTGAAAGGCCATGGTTGTTCCACCCACTTCCCAGCGAACCCCAGCTGTTTTGTCAGTCCTACGCTCGTTTTCTCCTAATTTTTCCAATCACAAATTTTTACCTTATTAAGCTGGATCTATTTATTGAACACAAAAACAGACACACTTTTGGACGGAACCAATATCGTCGTTTTGTCAGAAGCTCCGGTCAGCTGTATGGTTTCTATGTTGGCATATGCGCTCATTGCTCCTTTGCTTCGGTCAGAGAGTAAAAAATGCGTATAATCTCCCCGGACTCTTTCCGGAAAAACGACAGCTAATGCTACGTCTTCATCAAATGATCTGTTTACCACATGCACATAATATGCGGCCTCATCTGCAGTAACCACCACATCTTGCTCGGCTACTTTCGCCGAAGGTGAAATGCCGCTCAGGGTCAGTGGCTGCTGGTAGAAACGTGCATTGGCAACTTCCATTTTCATCAGTTGATTACCATGGTTCCTGCTGTACAATCCCGTTACCATGCCGGTAGGATACATGGTGGCCGTTTTTTGTTCGGTGGTGTCCACCCTAATGGAAGTAATGCCCCAGCCAGTACCGACCAACATAGATTGGTTGGCAATGCGCACTTTGTCAGATACACGCAGTATGGCATTCAAATAGCTCCCCGCTCCTATGCCATAAGCTAAAAATTCATTATATGGCCGGGCAGCTTTTGCCTCACCCTGAAACCAACAATTCAGGTTCCATTCCGTCATGGCCAGAGGCGGCTCAACATGATCGAGCACCCAATCCTCAATTATTGACAATCCGCTTTCTTCATCTATTTTGGGCGCGGCAGCCAAACCCTGCCAAACGGCCTTGGCAGATACGCTATCTGCCAACACGGTGCTATCTCCCATCTTTATTTGCGAGATACCCCAGGGCGAATAGGAATGGAAAGTGGTATAACTGACTAAATCTCTGTTGCTTTTTAATATTTCCTCGTTTATCTCCCCCACCCCGTCAATGATCAGCTGTATTGAAGGGTCAGCGGCCTTCATGGCTTTGGCGTAGGCCAATACACAGGCTGCATAGTGGTCTTTCAATTCAGTAGATCTTTCATTTTTTCTAAACTGATCGAATAGCCATGTTTCGTTGCCTATTTGGAAATACCTGATATTGAACGGCTCGGCACTTCCATTGGCAGCCCGCAATTCCGCCCATTTACCATCGCTGGCATTACAGTAGTTTACCAAATCTGCACCCAATTCTTGTGCGGCTTGTTCTATGGGAATTTTTTTATAAAATGCGTCCCCGAGATTGGTCACAAAAAGCGGGGCAATGTCCAGCTCCTTGCACAAGGCGACAAACTCGTGCAGCCCCGTTCGACCATCTGAATTTACCACATCTTTTCTGTTAAGATCCTTATAATGCAAATTGCGTGGCCTTTGGCTGTGTTTGCCGGGCATACTGTCTATCAGGTTGTACCAGGGATAATAATCGATGGCCGTACCACCGGGGAAACGCAATATGGGTATATTCATCCAATCCATATATTCCCGTACCTCCGGTATCACTTTGCCTGTGTTCATCGAAATGGCCGCATCGCTGCCAATCTCTCCATTCCAGGTGGCTTTTTCAAAAAAACCTCCAAAGAGCCGATCATCTACCGGGTTGAGCACTTCGCCGGTAATGGTATAAGTAGGCAGGTTTTTCTGCTGGCTGCAAGTCGCTAAAAAAAATCACAATTGCCAATAGGGCTAAAAATATTTTTCATTTTATTAATACATTTAAAAGTGAAGCCTCAGGATGTTAAAAATCAAGAATTGCATGAAAAGCAGGTTTGGGATTGAATTGTTGGTCGAAAAGCAATGGATAGTCGGTTCTACCTTTCACAAAATAATGGCTCAACCATGATTTGTCATCGGCGACACCCCAAAAAGTGACCGTTGTAATTTTATCCTTTTTATCCCTCAAGACTTCAAATACCTCCCGGTATTTTTCAGCTTGTTTCTGAGCCAGCTCGGGCGTGAATTCGATGACCTGCTTTGGCAGCTCTTCCTGTGGTAGATTGTGATAAAAAGGATAAACTGATATATCTAATTCTGTGATTTGAACCTCCAGCCCGAGGGAGGCAAAAAGGTCGATGGCCTGCGCAAGATTTTCTTTATTGACATCTTCCAATGTCCAATGTCCCTGCATGCCAAGTCCGTGTATTGGCGTGCCCTTATCGAGTAGCTCCTTTAGCACCCTATAGGTCTTGTCCCGCTTTACGGGGTCTATCAGGTTATAATCATTATAAAAAAGCTTAATCTCCGGATCGGCCTCATGAGCATATCTAAAGGCCATTTCGATATAGTCAGGTCCACATATCTTGTACCAGTCAATATTGTCGCGGTAGAGATGTGCAGTATCTTCGCTATTGGAAACGGCCTCATTTACCACATCCCAACAATATACTTTGCCGCGATAATGGTCCAATACCGTGTGGATATAATTCTGCATCCGGTCGAGCATAGCGTCTTTGGTCAGGTATGCTCCCTGCTCATCGCGGTAAAACCAGCCATGGGTTTGGTTGTACCATACCAAGGTGTGACCCCTCACCACCATGTCATTGGTCTGAGCAAAATCAACGATCCGATCGCCAGCCTCGAAGGTGTACTCCCCGTCTTTGCTGAGGCTTGGCTTGGGTTTCATATCGTTTTCGGCTGTAATGCTGTTGAAGTGTGCCTTGAGCAACACCGTATCATAATCGCTAAGGTGCGACTTGCCGATGGCCGCGCCAATTCGGAAATAGTCTTTGTATTTACTGGCCAGACTTTCAGTTTTTGGCGGAGCTTCGTTGCATTGCCACAGTAAAAATGAGCAAAAAATTATCGACAAAAATCTCATCACGTTAGGGTTTTCGTTTAGAATATGTAAAAGAAGGAGGCTAAAAAATACGAATTGATTTTAGCACTTATGGTGCTAAAGATACATCTAAAATCTAAAAGAATAAAAAGTACTCCAAAGTACCGCCCTTACATATTTTTTAGGATAAAAAGACCATAAAGCGCCATTTAACCCTATGGGATGCCTCCAAACCTGTCAGGTACTCTGCGAAGATGATTATAATTTTACCAGCTTCTTGCTTTGGGTCAATGCTCCGTTTTCTAAGCGATACAGATAGGTGCCACTTTTCAAATGTTGCAGATTGTAGGTGATATGGTGTAGCCCTGCCTTTCTAAATTCATCGAGCACTGTAGCGACCGATCGTCCTTGCACATCGAGCAATTCAATTTTCACCTTGCCGTCTGTGTTCATTCTAAAAGCAAACACTGTCTTGTCTGCTACAGGATTGGGGTAGCAATCGTCCAGAAAATTTCGCTGCGCAAAAAAACCTTCATTCGTACCGGTAATGCCATTGCCCACAATAGGTAGCCTTGAATCTACCCAATCAGACAGTAGTGTTGCCTCTACCGCTTCTGCATCGGCCTGGAGCCAATCTACCACAGCCGAGGTAAATACCTGTCTGTAGTCGAATTGATGAATCAGGTTTCCCCTGTTCAAATTATTAAGATCGGGATTGGTGCCGGTGACGCCCGGTTGAACCATTTTGCCAAATACAAACATCGGAGCCGCAGTGCCATGGTCGCTGCCGTAGCTGCCATTGGAAAAAGCCCTCCGCCCAAATTCCGAAAAGGTCATGGACATAACCCGGTCTTCGAGGCCCAGCCCCTTGAGATCGTCCTGAAATGCCTTCATGGCTGACGAGATGTGGTAAAGCAATGCCGCATGGGTGCCCATGGTGGCATCGTAAGACTCCACCTGCTCGGCATGGGTATCGAAGCCTCCCAATCTGGCGAGGAAAATCTTGGTTTTGACACCACCACTGAGCAGGCGGGCAATCATTTTCAGTTGTGGGGCAAGCCTGTTTTTGATCCTGCCCGGAGGAGCGTTAAATGGATAAAGATCGGGATATTCCACATCCTGACTGTTGCTTCCCTTTTCATATACCTCTTTGAGCCGACCCGCAAACTGATTCGATTTTTCCTCTATATCCATGATCCACCGCAGCTCTTCGCCATAGTGGGTATTGGCGATAGACTCGGGAGGCAATCCGCCCACACTGCTTACCAAGTCATAAAACTGCTCCGGATTTTGGATAGATATCGCTGTTGGAATTCCATTGTTGCGATGAAAAGCAAGTGACACCCCATTCCCAATCTCTATCGCCAAAGGATCGGGCATCTGGTCATTGGGATAGCTATCGGGATAGCCCGGGTATTCATGGTCGAGGTACCTGCCCATCCAGCCCGAAGGCAGGTATTCATTGTAGTCGCCACCCATAAACCAGATATCCCGGCTTCTGAAATGCGAACCATTCACATTTTCGTAAGCTACATTCTGAACTATATTCATTTTGCCCTGGTCATACAATGCCTTCATGTGCGTAAGATCCGGATGGAGCCCTGCCTGGTCGGCAGCTGAAAGGGACGAATCGAGGTCGATGTATTTTCTTTTCCCCTTGTCGGGAATGGCCAGGTTTGGCCTCAGATTATAATATTCCGCATATTGCTCTATGGGAATGACGGTGTTAAGGCCATCGTTGCCCCCATGCAGTTGTATGAGGATGAGTACCCTGTCATTGTTGCTCGATGCGGCCAGCCGGTGCAAAGGCGCAGCCTGTGCCAGGGCGCTCAAAGGCAAACTGTTCAACATGAACGATGATCCGGCCGCTAAGGGCAATTTTTTTAAAAATCCTCTTCTTCTCATGTCCTTTTGGTTAAAACAATTGGTATTCGGGAGATTGCATCATGGTATTGATCAGGTTTTCGAGATGAAAAACCACCTGAAAATCTTCCCCATCTATAATGGTGGCTACCCAGTCTGCCTCATCTACATCTATGAGCAGGGTAGATTTGAAATAATCAAAACGCTCGGTGGTGATGGCCTCAGGCAGCAGATATTCGACAAAAAAAGTAACTATGGCCTGGGGCGAATTGAGGTCTATTCCTTCATCGCGGCAATAGTCCAATATATCGAGTTTATAGAGCAGCACATCATTTTCGTCTTTCTCTCCCAGCAGCAGGTTTGTGGAAATCTGGTATCTGCGCGCCAGGTTGTTCACGGTTATCCAATTTCGGTTATACGCCGGTTCCTGATAGTAGGCTTCGTAACCGGCCACATCATATGGTTCATAAAAGTCAAGACCCTGATTTTGAATTTTGTTGAAAAGTAAGTCTTGATAGACGGCATAAAAACGGCTCAAATCGCTTTGCTGGTCGGGCAGGGAAACATTGAAAAATCGGAAAGCACCCAGCACCACCTCCAAGGGTGATTTAATAATCCCCCCCCTGTTATCATCTGTTTCCGTGCCATTGTCTGCATCAAAAAAGTGCTGGCTCGACAGCAATTGCTCCAGCACCGGTAGCAGTTCATATTCGGCTCCCATAAAGGTTTGGGCAAGTGGCCTTATAATATCGTTTTCTATTTCCGGAGTGATATCGTAATACACAAAATACCGGTACAATCTTCGGCAAATATACCTGGCTGTAGCCTCCTGCATAAATATCATGTTCACCAACTGATCGAGCTCATCCAGTGCGGCTTCTTTGCTGGCTTTGTCACCTATCAATTCGATGGGCTGTATCGTGGTATTTTGAAAGTGCGGACTGAATTGTTTTATTGATGCATCGTGGTTGCTGGCTACGTTGCCCGTTCCTCTTATCACGCCCATGGCCACTCCGGTATCCGGATCGATATTGGAATAATCAGGATCTGTATTGTAGCCCGATAGTACCTTGGACGATTCGATAATATCCTGCTCTGTATAGTTAGAATAGTCGTCGTCACTTATCTGATCTCCCTTTCCGATGGTAAAAAGTTCGAAATATTCACGCGCAAAGTTTTCGTTGGGTCGGCCTACGTCGTTGAGTCTGCCATCGAGATGTATCAGCATGGCATTGTCATAGCATATTTTTTTGCCAGTTCCTTGAAATTGCCCCTGGCATAATGTCTGAATAATTTCAACTGATAGTAAATCGCCTCGCCACTTTCAATTCTGGAGCCAATGGTGGTGAAATGCGTATGGAAAAACCACGCCATGCGGTCTATGATCGAATTGCCCGAAGTCATCATCAGATCGAGCCACCATGCAAAGGTCATCTTCATCAATTCATTCCCCTCGCTATTGGCCTCTGTTCGTTTAGGGTTTACCCACGGCGCGCCGGTTTTCAGATCAAGAGGCGGGCTGGCTGCTGGTTTTTCTTCGAATACGACGGCCAGCGCTTGCGTGATATTGTAACCCGAAAATGTATCAATATCCGTGCGGGATGGTCCAAAAGTGGTTCGCCTTAGAAAATGAGCCGCATTTTTTTTGCCTAATGGAGCAGATAAATCGATGGGGTTGAGAGATGGCATAACAACAGATTGAATTGAGACGCGAAATAAAATATGGAAATAAAGGTTAAAAGTCAGGAAATAAAAGTTAAGTCAAGACGCAAACCCGCGCAATTTCTTACCTAAAAAGCTTTAGAGGTATTTGTCCTCTTGAACCATAGCTCCACTTATCCAGACCGTTTATTAGAGTTTACTTATTTGTAAAGTGCCGGCAAAGGAAAGGATTTGCCTTGTTTTGTGGAAATAATAGCCAATTTAGCGCTTTTTCTTACATTTATTCAATATTAATGAAACGATAGTTTTAATGTCATCGTTGAATTTGTTAATTTTGCCTTAACATTTAATTAACATTAAAAAATATAAAGCTTATGAAAACGCAATATCAAAAGATGTACAAATATGGAATAGACGCTATGGTCTTTGGCAAAGCCAAGAAAAAAGACCACGTTATACTTTGGATCATGATCGGGATTATATTCGTCCTGGGGTTGATGATCTAAAACTTAGGGCATCCCGAACCTGCTTCGGGATGCCGGATTCCCTTTTCAGGGAAAAAATTAAAAATCATCTACTTCCTTATAGGCTTCCACCAGCCGTTTTTCTCCTTCAATTCCCTCTTTCGAAATTCCATGCTCCATGCCCATGATAAACTCGGGGTTTTTATCGTGGATGAACTTGAATACATTTTTATAATTTATTTCCCCCGTAGTTGGCTCTTTTCGACCCGGATTGTCACCGATTTGAAAATAGGCTATTTCGTCCCAGGTCAATTCAATATTCTTAATAATATTGCCCTCGTTTTTTGCATGTGATAGATATCGTAAAGTATTTTGCACGAAGGGCTGTCAACAGCTTTGCAGATCATATAGGTTTGTTCAGAAGTGCGCAGGTATAGGTCGGGCGAATCTGAAAGTGGCTCCAAGACCATAATCAATCCGTGGGGCTCTAGTATTTCGGCTCCTCTTCGCAGCGCCTCAATCACATTGGCATCTTGTATTCCCAAGGGCAAATTGCGCTCGTAGCCCCCGGGTACTACGGTCATCCATTTTGCATTTACCCTTTTGGCAACTTCTACTGCTCTTCTACACCCATCCAGAAAAATATCAATATGTTCCTTTTTGCCGGCAGCCAGGGTATTTTCCATATTACCTCCTTTATCTACGACAAATACCCCCATCTGCATATTGAGCCTGGTCATGGCTTCTGCTATTTTGTTTTGCATGCTGATGTCCCGACCCATCATGCCATTGTCTTCCAAAGCTGTAAAGCCCTGATCGGCCATGTAATTGAGCTGATCCAGGAGATTGTCGCCTGCGGAGTGTTTGAACATGCCAAAATGGGGGGCATATTTCAACTTGAATCCATCCTGTGTCTGCTTGGGGGTCTTTTTCGCTTGAGCCATCGCGGAGCCTAAGCCCATAGAGGCAGCCCCACCCATAAGGGCACTGTTTCTTATAAAATTTCTTCTTTCCATCATTCAAAATTTTAGGTTTGGTACATATCAAAAAAACCCGGTGCTTATTCAGTTTTTGAATGGAGCACCGGGATTTCACAATTATTTGTGCATTAATTAAAATACGATCGACTTACCGGGCATGGCTATCGGATAGAAACCATCCGGGCCAGGCATTACAGGAGGCTGATCATCCCATGAGTTGCTCGCCGGCATCAACTGAATCTGCGATGCCAGGGCATCTTCCATGTTAATTTCCAGTCCTGAGTAGGTAGCATACCGACCAAGAATGGAGGTCATGGTAGACATGGCCCCATTGTGTAGATCGTTGATCACCTCTCCTTTGCGAATGGCGGCAAACAATTCATCATGCTCTACCTGATATGGGTTCGGATCATCAACGTTGCGGTGTTTGTAAATACTTCCGCCTTTGAGGTCTTCGATCACACCTGATGAATCGAAATTTGCCCTGCCTTTGGTGCCAATGATGGTTTCAGAAACCTTGTCCATACAACCTTTAATATGTCGGCATTGGCTGTTGAGAATAGTGCCATCTGCATATTTGAATTCAACATAGTGATGATCAAAAATTTCGCCGTGTTCGCGACCGGTGCGCACCTGCCTTCCTCCCATTCCCTGGGCAGAAACAGGATATGCACCTTTAGCCCAGTTGAACACATCAATATTATGTACATGCTGCTCCACGATGTGATCGCCACATAACCAATTGAAGTAGTACCAGTTGCGCATTTGGTATTCCATTTCAGAATATTCAGGTTTGCGCTCCCTCACCCATACTCCGGCACCATTCCAATATACCTGTCCGGAAAGCACATCGCCAATTGCGCCGTCGTGAATGCGCTTGATCACTTCACGATAGTTGGTCTGATAGTGTCTTTGCAATCCGACTACGATGTTGAGTTTTTTGCTTTCCGAAACCTTTACCAGTTCGAGGCATTTTCTGATTCCGGCTGCATCTGTACCCAGTGGTTTTTCACAAAACACGTGTTTGTTTTGATTGATGCATTCTTCCAGGTGGTAAGGTCGGAAGCCTGGAGGAGCGGCCAGAATCACCACGTCGGCATCTTTAATGGCATCCTTATAGGCATCGAAACCAACAAATTTTTGATCTTCATCCACCTTCACATTTTTCTTTCTGTCCTCGGCAAGCTCGGAGCTCATGATACTATTGAGGCTTCGGTCTATATTGTCTCGGAATGCATCGGCCATGGCAATCAGTTGCACATCAGCGTCGGCGGTAAGCGCTTGAACAGCAGCTCCAGTACCTCTGCCACCGCAACCTACCAGCGCCAATTTCAATTTTTTAGCTTGTGGATTTACAAAGGCGCTTGCCCCAATGGGCAGTCCGGCCATCATTACACCACCTGTGGCCAGGGCAGTGCCTTTCATAAAATTCCTTCTGTCAATAAGTTTGTTTTTCATTTCCGGTTTATGTTTATGTTCAAAAAAATAAAAGTCTATTTTGCTTCAATTTACTCATCCAAAACCATTGAAAAAAATTCTTTGATTTGTTCTTTGGACATTTCTTTTGCTGGCCTAATCACCCTAAAACCCAAAAATGGAGCATCGGTATTCCACCAAAAGCTCTTTGGAATTTGCGGGTCTCTTTTTTGCCAGTCCCGGTTCGACATCAATCGTTCCGACGAACGCAATTTTTCCGGGTCGTCATTCCAGGATCCGCCCCGCACCGTACGCGGATGCAAATTATCCGGTCTTCTCCAAGGATTTACGACCCCATTTTCCAGGGTGGAATAGAAATCTGCTTGGTATTGATCCAAGGTCCATTCGGCTACATTGCCGTGCATATCGTACAATCCCCAGGGGTTTGGTTTTTTTCCGGCTACTTCGTGGTATTTGTCATCACTGTTGTCCCAATACCATGCATAGTCTTTCAGTTCACTTACATCATCGCCAAAAGAATAGGCAGTGCCGGTACCGGCTTTGCAGGCATATTCCCACTCTGCTTCTGTAGGTAGTCGGTAAAATTTGCCGGTCACCTCAGATAGCCACTTGCAAAAGTTCAATGCGGCAAACTGGGTCATGGAAATGGCCGGATAGTTGATTTTGCCCATGCCAAAGCTGGGATCCAGATAGGGGGTACTGGGTCGGGTCACTGCATCGGCCTGGGTTTTGCTATCATCTGATCGATAACCAATAAGGGCGCTTTTTTCGGTATCGATAAACAGCTCAAACAAATCCCAGGTGGCTTCGGTCTCCATCATCCAGAATGCTTCGATCTGCACTTTCTTTTGCGGACCTTCGTCTTCGTCTCTATTGGCTTGGCCTTCCGGGCTACCCAACAAAAAATCGCCGGCCTGGATGGGTACCATATTAAACGTGACATCAGTTGATTCTATCTTTTCGAGGTATTTTTCAAAATTTCCGTCTTCACTGATCTGCTCCGACCCTTTTTCGCTGCTGAAAGAAAGGCTGGTAAAGGCCATGGTTAATAAGGCCATGTAAAAAATAGTTTTTCGTTTTCCCATATTTATGATTCTTATTTTATTACGATTAATTCAAATTTGATTTCCACTTCCTCTCCGGTCTCAATTTGACCAAACATTGCCGATGGAGGCACCATGTCGTAGTCTTTCATATTGAGTTTGTAGCTGCCGCTAAAACTCATTTTATTGTCTTCAAGTAATTTGCCCTCAACCGGGAAACTGACTTCTTTGGTTTTGCCTGCGATGGTCAATTTGCCTTTGCTCGTCACCGTAAATGCCTTGTCGCTACCGACAGTAATTGTGTTTTCGCCCAGGTCGAAAACAATCTCCGGGTGCTGTTCTGCTTTTAGTGCTTCGTAGGTTTTATTGTCCATGGTGGCTCCTCGTGCACTTATAATGCTTTTAACAGGCACAGTTACCTTCACATTTTTGATATCTTCTCCTTTTTTAAGCTTTCCTTTATTGATCAATTTATCACTGGTTTCTACATAACCTGTTATGGTTTTCACTTCACTTGTCCAGTCATGCAGCGTAGAAGTGCCAGCCACAGTCATCGTTGACGCGTCTGAAATGGTGTACCTGGCCGTCTGCGCCTGTACGGACAGACTGAGCATGGTGATAAAAAAAACCAAAAGGAATAATCTGTAATTTTTCATAATTGTAATTTTTTTTTTGAACCTCCAATCAATTAACAGGCCACAATGCTAAGGCAAACCATTTTTTCTGACTGCGGCCACTTCTGCGGGGCTAATTTCTTCAGCATTGTTTCCAAAATTTGACCTGACATAGGTGAGCACATCGGCGATTTGCTGATCGTTCAAATAGTCAAGTTTGGCCATCACATTGTTATAAGTTTCCCCTTTTACCACTATTACGCCTTGCTGTCCATGCAAAATGGTGCCAATCAATTTTGCTTTGTCGCCCAATACCCATTCGGTTTGTGTTAATGGTGGATATATGCCCGGAACACCTTCTCCATTGGCCATATGACAGGCCATGCAAAACTGCATGTAAATTAATTTGCCGGGATGGGTTTTTGCAACTGAGCTTTCTGTACTTTGCTGTTTTGTTTTCTTTTTCTCTCCATTCTCTTTGGTATCTACACAAGCAACTGCACTCAGGAAAATACCAAACATACAAACACAAATACCTCTCATAAATCAAAAAATCTTTGGCCTCCCAAATTAAAATCATTCGCAGGTCAAAAACAAAAATGAAATTAGTATCGAAGAATGATCCCTTCACGTTTTATTTTGCCGGCAGCAATGCTCCTTATCGATTTGTTTTTATACTTCTTAATAATCGCATTTCGATGCTTTACCCTGAATACCAAGATTAAAAATTTATTAATTTGCACTTTCATTAATAAGTAAAATCGCAGAAATTGACTGAAAAAGAGAATCTTCATCATATTTTCGAACGTTGGTCGGGGGAAAAGGTCGAACAGGTGCATACCATTCCTCAGTCTGGTTCGTACCGGGAGTACTACAGGTTAGTGGGTTCTTCAAAAACTGCCATCGGGGTATTCAATGAAGACTTAAAAGAAAACAAGGCCTTTTTAAGCTTTACCAAACATTTTTCAAAATTAGGTTTGGCGGTGCCACAACTACTCGCTGAAGATGATGGTGGCAAAACTTATTTATTGTCCGATCTGGGCGATGAGGCACTTTTTGATTACTTGCAGAGGAAACGCAACCAGGTAGGTGTATTTCCAGGTACAGGGATCAAAGCTTACAAAGAAGCGCTGAATGAACTGCCGAAATTCCAGATACTGGCCGGCCAGCACCTCGACTACTCGGTCTGCTATCCGCGGCCTGCCTTCGACAGGCAATCGATGGTGTGGGATTTGAGCTATTTCAAATATTATTTTTTGAAACTGGCCAAAATACCATTTGATGAACAAATGCTCGAAGATGACTTTTCCAGATTCATAGATTATCTGCTTCAGGCCGATTCCAACTACTTCCTATATCGCGACTTTCAGTCCAAAAATATAATGATGGTAGAGGGCAAGCCATTCTTCATCGATTATCAGGGGGGAAGAAAAGGCGCATTGCAGTACGACGTCGCCTCCCTGCTGTACGACTCCAAAGCAAACATACCTGGCGATATCAAGGACATTCTGCTAGATCACTATCTCGATGTACTTAGGCACTACCTCGATTTCGACAAAAAAGAGTGGGTAGCTTTTTATCGCGCTTTTGTACTTATCCGCCTGATGCAGGCTATGGGTGCCTATGGTTTTCGGGGATTTTACGAGCGAAAAACCCAGTTTCTCAAAAGCATCCCCTACGCGCTGAAGCAACTCGACAACATCATCAATTCCAATCTTTTTCCTCCGGGTTTTCCCTATATGGAGCATGTGCTGAGCAACCTAACCTCGTCTAAACAGTTGCTCAGGTACCGGCAGGAATTCAATACCCTGGTGCCCTTGAACATCGAACTAATGAGCTTTTCGTATCACAAAGGATTGCCTGTAGAAAAATACGGTCATGGCGGTGGATTCATTTTTGATTGCCGGGGCATTCACAACCCGGGTCGATACGAGCGCTTTAGCAGCAAAAATGGGAAGGATGGTGAAGTGATGGATTTTTTGAAAACCGGGGGCGAAGCAGATGAATTTCTCAACAATGCCATTCATTTGGTGGAGCAAACCATTGATAAATACCTCAACAGGGAGTTTAAACATCTGCAAATAGCCTTTGGCTGTACTGGCGGACAACACCGGTCGGTATATTGTGCTGAGAAAATGGCAGAAATTCTGAATGATAAATATGAAGACCGCATCAACATCAGGCTTAGCCATCGCGAATTAGACCCATTAGCAGGATGAAAGCAATGATTTTTGCCGCCGGACTCGGCACCAGGTTGAGACCTGTAACCAACGACAAGCCCAAAGCCATGGCCACAATACATGGCACCACACTGCTCGAGATCACCATCAGGCGTTTGAAAAACCATGGATTCAAAGATATAGTCGTGAATGTACATCACTACGCAGACATGATTACTGAATTTTTGGAATCGAATAAGCATTTCGGCATCAATATTCAGATTTCCGACGAACGGGCATTGCTGCTGGACACCGGAGGCGGGCTAAAGCAGGCTGCACGTTTTTTTGACGACGGCAAGCCCTTTCTTGTGCACAATGTCGATACCCTCACGGATGTAAGCCTCAAAGATTTTTATGATTATCATATAAAAAACAGGCCTTAGCCACATTGTTGATCAGGCACCGGCCAGGAAGCAGGTTTTTCCTTTTTGATGAGGAAAAGAGATTGTGTGGTTGGGAAAATGTGGTCAGCAAGGAAAAAATCATATCGCGCCCCACTCAAAGACCTCCGGAGCAAATAGCATTTTCTTGCCTGCATGTTATCGATCCGGACATTTTTAATCACATCCACGAAAGTGGTTGCTTTTCCATTATCGATGTTTATCTGAGATTGGCCAAAAACCATCCGATATACGGATACCTCGACGACCAGTCTTACTGGCTGGACGTCGGTACTCCTGAAAAATTAAAAAAAGGAGAAATGGAATTTGATATTGAAAAGTTGGTGGCGAGCAGGTAGCAGAATGGGTATCCGGGTATTTGGGCAACAGCGGATGTATAACCCGATGAAGCAGGTTGCCCATATATTTCAGACAAGTTGTTCTCTGCCAAATACATCACCATAAACCGTGATGAGGCGATGGTATTCAAAAACAATATAGTCACCGGCTAATCCTCCGAAAATTCCTTGAGCATCTTGCGGTATTTTGAAAATACATTGGCGCGCGACACAAAGCCGACATATTTGCCCTTTTCATCCAATACCACAATATTAAAGTGAGGTGTTTTCTGGAATTTTTCCACTATTTGTTCCATAGAATCGCTCAGTGTGGCTGAGGTCATCGGAGCCTGCATGAGACTCGAAACGGTTACGCTGTCATAAAGTTCCGGCTTAAAAATCACCTCTCTGATGTCGTTGAGGTGTACTACACCACAGAATATCCCATTGTCGTCCACTACCGGAAATACATTGCGCTTGGAGGAAGTGATTACTTTTACCAAATCCCTCAAGGTGCCATCTTTGTGCACCGTGTTGAATTTGGTTTCCAGCATGTCTTTCACATTCATCAGCGAGATCACCATTTTATCTTTGTCGTGCGTAAACAATTCTCCTTTTCGAGCCAACTGTCTGGTATATACCGAGGTGCTGGTAAAATACTTGATGGTAGTGTAGGAAATAGTGGAAACCATCATAAGCGGAACAAACAAATGATAGCCACCGGTGAGTTCTGCTATCAGAAAGATGGCGGTGAGTGGTGCATGCAGCACACCAGCAAGCAACCCACACATCCCGATCAGTGCGAAGTTGCTCGACACCACATGGGTATAACCAAAATACTTAAGTATTTCGGCAAGGAGCAGGCCGGTATTGGCTCCTAAAAACAATGTCGGAGCAAAGATACCGCCGATTCCCCCGGCACCAAAAGTGACAGAAGTAGCAAAGCTCTTTAAAAAAATGACCGCCACGAACATCAATAAAATGGCAAACACATTGTCGCGATAGGCGTAGAACATGCTGTTTTTGAACAATTGACTGTAGTCGCCCTTCAGGCTGGCGCTCACTACGTCATATCCTTCTCCGTAAAGTGACGGCAAAAAGAATAGTAAGACCCCCAAAATTGTCACCCCCGTGAATAGTTTGGCATACCAGGATGGTATTTTGTCGAATGTGTCTTCGACAAAGTTGTAAATACGCGTGAAACTCAAGGAAACAAAACCTGACAAAAGCCCCAGCAACAAATAATAGGGTATATTGGCCAAATTGAACTGTTCTACGATTTCGAATGCATACACGGTATATTGGCCCATAAACACATAGCTGACCAATGCCGCAGTAACAGACGAAATGAGCAAAGGCACCATGGCCGCCATAGTAAGATCGAGCATGAGCACCTCAATGGCAAAGATGATGGCCGCTATTGGCGACTTAAAAATCGCCGACATGGCCGCAGCACTTGCACACCCCAGTAGCAAGGTGATCCGGCGATAGTCGAGCTTGAGCACCCGGCCTATGTTGGATCCTATGGCCGCACCTGTGGAAACTGTCGGCCCCTCTAAGCCCACTGAGCCACCAAAACCAACGGTAATGGAGCTGGCGATAACAGAGGCAAACATCTGGTACGGCTTCATGATGCTGCTGTCGCGCGAGATGGCATAGAGCACATTTGGTATTCCGTGACCGATCGGCTTTTTCAAGATAAATTTTTTGAACAACACCACGATAAACAGCCCTATGCCCGGATAGATAAAATATGAATAGTTGTGAATGTCGTCCGGAAAGCCTTCGGTAAGCAGGTGTTCAATCAACTTAACCGATCGCTTAATGATGACTGCACCCAATCCTGCCCCTACCCCAACCACGACACTGAGCAGCATCACAAATTTGGTATCACTGATATGGTTTCTGCGCCATATCAAAAACCTGGAAAGGAGGCCTATTTTGGTCACAAAAAATAGATATTAATACACTTGCGAATATATCAGACTAACATACATAAACAATGAGAATACAAGGCAAACTGGCCAAAAGTGGCAATAAAATATCGCACGCATCAGATTCATCCGAAAAATCAGCAATACAACATTAATAAAGGAATGACAACCGATCATGTATTTGGATTCTTTCCATCATTATACTTACAAAAAATATTACAGCTTCTGCCAATATCTTACCTCTGGCAAATTCTGTCTACTATATCTTTGAGCTTCAATACCGCGTTCATTAGCTTCGCAGTTTCACTTTAAAAATTGATTTTATGAAATACATCCTGTTAACCTGCCTGCTGTTTTTGGGAACTAATGTGCCTCCGCTCAATCAAAAGGTGGTGGACTATTTAGATACGGTCATCGGCAAAAAAGTAGATCGTGGAGAATGTTGGGATCTGGCCGCCGCCGCCCTCGACCATGCCGGAGCCTTTCTGGATCGCAGCAGTCAAAAATCCATCTATGTTTTTGGCAAGGTAGTCAACCCTAAAACCGACGAGATCTTTGCCGGTGATATTATCCAATTAGAAAATGTAAAGCTGGAATATACCAAAGACGATGGCATCTATACCGAAAACATGGCTCATCACACAGCGATAGTGTATAAAGTGCTTGACAAGAACCATTTCGAGATTGCCCACCAAAACACCAGCTTTAGCGGAAAAAAAGTAGGCGTGAGCGAGTTTAAACTCAGTGATGTTAAAAAGGGCAAAATCATCTTTTACAGACCGGTAAAAAAGTGAATTTTTATTTAAACATTGCATTTGCCTTTTAATCAAAAGGACAATTTTCCATTATCAGAAAAAACAATATACCAACAATTAAAAAGGGAAAGCAAAATCTTATTTTGCTTTATTCCCAGATATGCCTATTCCAAAAATATATGTCTTAAATGTGTTTCACCATTGCTTATTATATGTAAAATGAAATTACCTTTTGGGAGGTCGTCAACAGCTATAGTTGTTGAATTTGAATCCCGAACTTTGACTGATTTCACTATTTGCTGCTTATCGTTAAAGATGTGTATAATAAATGGAATTTGTCTTTCTAAGTTTGGTGCTTCAGTTGTATTAGTGGCAAATGTGATATTAATTTCATTAGTGGCCGGATTAGGGTTTACCGATATAGTAAAGAAACCAAATACTTGAATATATCCTTCTATCAATTGGCTACCTGAACAATTATAAAGTCTTAAACTATAGGTATAAGTTCCGTTGGGAACAATGGTACCAGTACCATTCACACGCCCGTTCCATTCAATGTTGCCCCCTAGTAAGCCGTTGCTACCTAAAGTAATGGTTTCGCTCTTTGAAAATAATGAGTATCCGCTGGTATTGAAAATACTGAGTTCGTACCGGTAAGCATTTATTGCCCCGAATCCTTTATCCGCATCTGCTACAAACCAGGTATCATTATACCCATCACCGTTTGGAGTAAAAACATTGGGAATGAAAATATCAAAGCTACCCAAAAGTAT
This sequence comes from Cyclobacteriaceae bacterium, assembly GCA_012033595.1. Taxonomy (GTDB): domain Bacteria; phylum Bacteroidota; class Bacteroidia; order Cytophagales; family Cyclobacteriaceae; genus JAAUQL01. Next base: position 35,469 of record JAAUQL010000012.1, read on the forward strand.
CCGGGGAACAGTGACTGAAGAATATCCTGTAGCTCCAGTTGAAACATCTCTCACAAATACGATAAAATCAGTAGTGATATCGAGGTAAGTTGTAACCGTCCTTAAATTATTCGGCCCTGGAAAAGGTATCCCGGGGGCTGTAAGCGACCATTGATAGGTGTAATTCCCCGATCCATTTGATACATGGGTTGTAAGTGTTCTTGCGCAAGAATTTGCAGAAAATCCTACCTCATCAATGGTTACTAGAAGGGTTTGTCCGAATAAACCACTTGTCGAAATGATCATAGAGGTTATAAAATAAGTCAGCCATACAGATGTTTTAAGTTTCATTTCAGTTTTTGTTTTTAGATTTTGAACAATATATCTACATTCATCCCCCATTGCCCTGTATTTCTCTTCATATATTCACCATTAACTTTGTTGAAGAAATACTTATAGTTGGGCATTAGGCTTATATGCATTCGGGATTTTAACTCATAGGCTGGCCTGACTCCTACAATTCCACCAAAAAGTGTTCTGTTGGCATTTTTGGAAAAAACATCCGTATTAACTAAGTCTTCATTGTTTTCAAAGGAGGTATGCTCAGCTTTTTTTAGCAAGAAACTAGCAAATCCCCCAACTGCGCATGACAGTTTGAATGCTTTTTTTTTACCATATTCAAATTAACAAGCACGGGGATATCTAAATATGCCAGATCCAAGCAGGTTTCTTTGGGAATGGGTGTTGGATCGTTGATATCGAAAATCCTATAATGATACATATAGGAAAAATTCCGTGTGGTGTAAACGGGAATCAACTGAAATGAATATGGAGAAACTGACTCAAAAAGCACAGAAAGCCCTATACTATAATTAATGTCCGTAGTGTAGGTTTGATCCCCATTCTCCGGTGTCTTGAAACTAAACTGGTAGCGATTGAAAGAGAAGTTGGGTCCAAAGAGAATACTTACCTTACCTCCAACATTTTTAGATGTATAGCCATTCTCAGATGGGATTGTTTTTATCTTTTCAAATGGCAGCGATGCTTCATGTTGGTTGCCTAAATGCTCCATTAAGCCTTTTCTGGAAAAACATGGGAATGTGGCATCTTGAATGCCTCCGCTATGCTTCGACCTCAATGACGAACTGGTTAATGTATCATTTACATCTATGCTTGTCGAGGAAATAAGAGTGGTGACTGTGGGAGAGAATTGATGCTCTGACTCATCCACTTTCCTAAGTACAACATGGTTTTCGATTACTTTGAATTCAATATGTAAACCTGAAAAAAGCTCCTTTAGCACAATATCCAAGTGTTGTTCCACTACTTGATAATTAACCTTCTGCGTGAGAGGAACCTGCACATTGCCATATGAAAAATCAATGCAATATGTTTTACCGATATAGTCAAGTACTTCCTCCAACTGAGCCTCTTCAAACTTAATGGTCACCTTTTGCTGAAGGTCTTGTGCAAAAGCTGTCAGACAGACTAAACGAATCAAAAGCTGAATCAAAATTGCTTTATTCATAGCTTATTGGATCAACCTATTTACACCCTTTGCCTGAAAGAATATATTCATTGTGATCATATGAATAATCAATTCCAAGGCTGTATTTCAGAACTTCCATTACCGTGTTAAGCCGGGCATTATCGAATGATCCCGTAAAACGACAATTAAGAATTTCCGGCGTATTTACTTCAAACTTGATGTCATAATACACTGATAATGCATATATCACATTTTTAAGCTCCGTATTATCAAAAACAAGCTTTTGGGTCTTCCATGACAAAAAATTGGGGTTGGTATTCATGGAAATTCTTGTCGACTTTTCCGGTGATTGACCAAAGCCATTTCACCAGCTCCTAGTAAGTTGTTTTCTTGTCCATCAAAAACTTTTACTATGCCCTGAACAACGGTTACCTGAAGTTCATCTTTATTCAATTCTTTTACATTAAAAGAAGTCCCCAGCACCGTAACAGTAGCTTGTTGAATTTTTATAATGAAAGGTCTCTTATCATTTTTAACCTCAAAATAAGCCTCTCCTTTCAAGTCCACTATTCGCTGGCGTGACCCTTGGTTGAAAACGATCTGGCTTTCTTTATGCAAATAAATTCTACTACTGTCTGGTAGATCAATATTTGTCACCGAATGCTTGGAAGCCATGATTTGAACACTTAAAGTGACGGATTTAACATTTCTGTAATACATCCAGGCTAGAAAAGTTGTACTTGCTAATAGAAAGATCATTGCCGCGGCAGTTAGCAGGGAATTAAAGTTGGGTCTGCTATGTCCATTATGCGCTGCCAATACCCTTTCACAGCTGTCAATTTGCCGCAATAATTTTTGTTTTTCTTCTTCCAGATCGTAAACAGGTTCCTCAAATTGACCGGTAAGTTCCCAGACTTCCTTTAGCTCTTCAAATTTTTGACGATTGCTGAGATCATAGTTTAGCCACTCCTCCAACGCTTCTTTTTCGGCAAAAGAAATGTGCCCTTTCAAAAATTTTCGTATGAGTGTCCAATGTCCCTTCATATCAGCTAATCTATTTCAAATATAATCTTTAAACTTTTTTACTTCTGCCAGAGAATTATAATTTAATATCCAATGTCGTTTAATTAGCGAATTGGGTTTGACTCCGAAGGAGTCATAAGTCTATGCAAACAATGTTTCTATAGATATTCGACGCCAAACGGGGTCGAATAAGGTCGAATAATCTAAACTAAGCGACATTGATTTAATATTTGCAAAACATTTGCAAAAAGGTGAATAATCAAAACATTCCTTGTTCGATGCTTTTCAATGAAAAACAATATCTTTTGCAATACTAGATGTTGCATGCTTTTAATTAATATCTTGATTTCATGTTTTAATAAATGGTTTTAAACTTAGGCGAGAATAAGGTATATCTGGTATTGGGCTGCCCGTTGGTTTCAGTAAATATGTGGATACGTCCTTGTCTAAAACCTGTAGGAACCTCTATAATTATGGAGTCAGAACTCGCAGTAAGCAATGTACTCAAATACTGTCCACTTTCTGTCAAAGGAATAAAAAAGCCATTCAATGCATCTTCATAAAGGATCAGGTATAGTTCCTCATTTGGGTTAAAATTTTTCCCAATCATTTTAATAATTGTTCCCGGGGGTCCTTCTTGAGGAATCATTGCAGTAATTTCTGCCAAAGGATTTTCAGAAACAATTATAAGGATTGTATCAGCTAGCAGACCAGGGCTGGATACAATAAGTTCGGCCTTGGAATAAGTTGACAGTTTGGGGATGAAAAAGGATAAAGAAGTATCAGAAGCCGATATTGCTTCGGCAACAACACCATTTACCGCTATTCTGTTTTTTTCAAGCACCAGACTAAATCGCCATGTACAGTAACCAACGTTCCCGTAGGGCCACCTAGAGGGTTTACATAGTATAAAGCTACGCAGCTAAGTCGACCGGGTTGCCAATCATTGTCTTCACATCCTGCACTTGCGAAGCAAAATCCAATTGCTAAAACAATAGCCAACAGACTCATATTTTTAGCTTCTTTTTCTCTAAAAACATTCGAGCCGTAATAAATTTTAAAGTGTGTTTGCATAACCTTTTAGTGTTTTAAGGTAATCTTAACATGTAATGAAAGAAATAATTAACTTCTTGCTTGTCATGTAAATACACACTAAAAACCATCTCCTACCCCCCCCTATCTGGACGAAAAATTTAAATATAGCAATTAACCCGAACTGAGGTTAATATTATTCCCCTATTTGCAGGTGTAAATCAGCTCAAGATCATGCTCACACAGTTATGCGTTACAATAGCTCAAAGATTAAGCTAATCTAGCATTAGAAGAGGCTCCTTCAAACAGCCTCCTATCCCAACTGCATCATGGTGACAAAAAAAGTGATAGTTGCTATTACTTCGCTAAGTATAAATGGTATTTATTTAAATGCTAAATGTTTCTATTCAAACGATACAGTGATGACATTTGTCATTTGTACCCATGTTGAATAGCGTATCTCACCACTAGGCAATTCCTCATACGGCATTTCTTTTGGGTTTTTTGCATAAGCAACCATATAAAGAGGTTGATTAAGAGGTAAATTCAATTCTTTAGGTGTCATCTTTTTTTCGAAGTGGGTCACAGGTTCTGAAAAACAACAATAGGCCACAGGGATTTGATATGACCATTTCTCTGTATCTACTTGTTTGCCGGTGGAAAAAAAAATCTTCATGTCGTAGTTGGATATAGGCGTGCTGGCAAATTGGAACACGAATGAAGCTCCGTCTTTGAATATCTCAAAGTTTTTGATTTGATAATCTGGCTTTTCGTACATTAAAAGCGGTAGATCCAGGAAAACCTGCTTTGGGCCAGGTGTCACCTCAAAACTGAAAACCTTCCTTATCCCCAAATCAGCCCTTTCAAAGGTAAGGTTATAGGTTCCTACAGGCACATTGGTCATTGAAAACCTTCCATTATTGTTTGTTATAGCAATAATATCCGTATCGTCCAACTTAATTAAAATCCCAGCTTGTTCGGAGGATAGTTTACCGGCTTCATCCAATATCTGAACAAAACCAACAACACCACCATGCAATATTATGGTCTCTTGCCGGCAGCCGGTAAAAATAACTATACAAACCAGCCATAAATAGACGATAGTCTTTTTCATTCAAATCAAGGCATAAATGCTTCTGCCACGTTGGAACTACGTATGTTAGTCGTGTAATATACATTGTTGCCACTGACATTATCTATATAATAAAGTTCACATGAGGAACAGGCATAGACTATGAGATAGATTTTTCTGGCTGCAAGCAATGCCTTGTCTTGGATTGGGAAATTAAACGTTACCCTTTCGACTCCTACACGATTGCCTGTGACACCAGTTTGCAAGTAGAAGTTACTCGAAACGGCATCGCTGGTTGATAAAAAATACCTTGCACCGGTATAGCTAAGTTTTTTCGGATTGTATAGCAGTTCCGAAGTTGCCGAAAAGTATGTTGACCCGTCTATCAGATAAATTTTCATTTTCAGGTTTGCCAGATAAATATGAGATTGGGCCACCAGGTTTATCGTTTCTGATAATTGAGCTGTTTCTTCACCACCCACAAAAGCATATCCATATTTTTTGTAAGGATTAAAGCCCTCCTTTGAAAAGGTAATATCGTATGTTCCTGAAATCAACCCATACATAATGAAACCCCCATCTTTGTCTGAAAAGGTTTTGTGAATATTTTTGCCATTATCCATAGTTATTAGTACTCCTTCATGCGAATCACTATCTTTCCCAGCTGCATCTTTCAGAAATACTTCCCCTGCAAGACTTCCGTTGATCCCAACAACCTCTGTATTCTCCGAGCAAGCTACAAAAACCAGCAAATAAAAAAGCATGTAAAAGTAATCGGCAATTTGAAACCTCAAGAAATTCATATCATGGAATACATATGGTGAGAATTTCTGTTGGTGATCCCAATCCGGTGTATATCTTTTCTTGGTTTTCATTATAATGATTACCAAAATCCCTTCCATCCGCACCATAGGCTATCAAATACAAAGTGTCACCCGTAAAGAGTAAGGGCATAAACAGATGAACAGTGATCGAATTCACCACCCCGGGTATAACCAATAAATCATAACCCCTGGAACCGATGTACTCTTTCGATGACACCTTCGAAAGGTCACCAAGGAATAATTGAACACCTGCAACTGCCTTTTTGTGTGTACTCATTTCGGTTTCGATATCCATATTTATAATGATTAAATACTCATTTACCGCTTCTACATTCATATTTTTTATCTCGGTCGCTGAGTGGTACATCGTCATTTTTGTGTTGAGATAAACGGGGGCTTTCCCACCCAAAAAAGGAATAGCTTCTATCTTGGCTGTATCGAAGCCATCTTTTGCAAAAAGAAATTTGTAGGTGCCGGTGGTCAGCTCATCGATCATAAAATCCCCCTGTTCATCGGTAACGGCGATGGGCTCAGAAAGATCCGTTCCCACGTAAACCTTCACGTCTGCATGGTTGTCCAGCATGGATCCGGCACCATAGGTCTGTACATTCCCTTTAATGGTTCCTTTGAGCGCCAAGGGTTCCAGCCTTGTTTCCTGGCAGCTTGAGAAGATCAAGCTTGTCCACAAGCATAACATAACTGCTTTGCCGTGAATCATAGCCATAGTCTAACCTAAATTACTGATTCCATTATAATACAAACTTGAATACCTGCTATTTTATCCGCATTATGACAAATATCGGATGTTTCACTCCTGACATCAACTAAAACATCCGATATTTAATGCATAAAAACTTAACGCAAAGGCTATGCGACCATGGGCAAACTGGCTCATCGACCATAGACGAACAAACAATGCGACTATTAGCATATAACCATTACACTCTAACCCACTTTCAGGTTGGGTGCAAACACGCCAACCCTAAGTGTTTTACCATCATGGCGTGTATTGCGTACCTCCAGGCGATAATTACCTGCCGGCAGATCAGGAATCTTGAGGGTCAGCGTCTTTGGTTCATTGGTACGGATCAACGCTGTTTTTACCTCACTCCCGTCTGACTGATTATGAAAAAAAACACCTTCCTCTTCCAGATTGTTATAGACCTTGAGCAATTGGCCTGAAATTTCCAGCACATCTCCAGGGCTCAGTTGGCTATCAGAAGTGTCACTGCCCCAATCATATACTCGATCTACTAGGGGCTGGTTCTGACGTACATCTACCTTTTTCAAGGTCACGCTGTCCACTGCACTGCTCACACCGGATTTCAGCTTAATACCTACGATCAGGGAATGTCGAGCAGGATCAAATTGGTCATCTTCGTTTTGGAACACCCCGCTTATGTCAAAGCGGGTGTTCACATATGTGTCGCTATAGGCTTCTCCTTCCCGGATGTAACCGGTGATGGTGTCCCAGTAGGCATCAATTACCGCCTTTACCTCTGTAGGTTTGAGGATAGAGCCGGGACCGGTCACTTTTTTTATAAGGTCTTCCAGTTTATTGGTAGTGATATCCACAGGCCGGGCTATCTGGTCTTCAGGATCGTCTTGGGTGAGTTCGTTCGGGTAAAGTGCGTAATTCAACATAGCTTTATTGGTTTTGAGGTGAACAAAAATAATATGACAAATGGATAGTTTATAACTGGCCTCAAACCTGCGGTGGGCAACTTACAAAAACTATAAACTCTGAAACCAAAAGGACAATGAGTTTACTGGTTTTTATAAAAGCATGCCACAGGATTTGACCCTTTTATTGACTACACACCAAAAACCAACCTCTACCCCCCCCTATCCTATAAAAAAATATGTCTTACATGCTTATAGCTGTATAGTTTACGTTAAAGACTACCATTAAGGGAGAAAAATCTGGCTTTACCATTTTTGATCAGGCCATTTAGCTAATGTCTGTTTCAAAACAGTATTCTCGAAGCTCGATTGCCAAGTAGCACTTTGTGGTAAAACAAGCGCTTTTGGCAAGCATCTGTTTAAATCATAGTATTTCTGCGATTTTTTGATAGGTGCTGTTGGTAGTTTTTTGATCAAATTCATTTTCATCACCTTTTCACATCTTCTACCTAAATTTGCTTGACGCTTGTGTACCGAATTGAAGCGTCTTTAAATTTTGCCAGTGTCGGGTTTCAGTTGTTCTTCTTCAAAGTCTGCGCCACTCCAGAAAAATAACCTTATTCCATCTTTTAGTTTACTATATCCGACTATCGGATTTTCGTCTAAAAACCATACAGGGTGTGCTTGTTTTCAGCATTTGGAAGACTTTCAGAAATATGCGTAAATAAATAATTGCAAATCTCCTTATCTTCTTCTGATTGAGACTCATTGAAAACTTTTACTTCCTTGTTCATTTTCAGCCTGTTAATTAAGCTTAAAAATAAACGCTTCTATTTCAGTTTTCCTTGCATTGGCAAAACCCTTTTCAAAGCCTATTTTAACAAACCCACATTTTTCCAAAACCTTTTGCGAACCAAAATTATCAAAGGCAACACGACCGAAAATAGGTCTGCTTGTTTCAATCGCTAGAAATTTTTTTAATGCTAGTGTGGCAATACCTTGTTTCCAAAATTTCCTCTCTATCCAATACGTAATTTCTGTTTTGCCTTCCACAACAAACTTAGCAATTCGACCTACAATATTACCGTCTAAAAGAATTGTTTGATTGTTGACGGATGGGTCACTTAACAACTGTGTGTGCTTAGTTATGTAGGCATCTTTATCTGTCGGGTCTTTCGGCATAAATGCTGCCAAATATCCACCTTCCTTGTCTAGTTGAAATTGAAACAGTACTTCTAAGTCTATAATTTCAGTTGCTCGTAGTAATATTTTTGTTGTGTCGTTCATCATTGTAGTTTGTGTCGGAACTGTATGTTTAAGGTCGTATTGCATCCGCTAATGGTATTGGAAGGTATTTCCCAAGCCGAACGGTTTAGTTCAACATCAAGCACCTATTCTGGCTAAGGCCGGAAAGCGATGCTTAAGTGTTAGTGGGTTGTTGTTTCTTTGGTTAGTTTTTTTCGTATTGTAGATTCATCCCTAATCCAAAGTAAACATAAATTCCTTCACTAAAAGGTTTGCCCATTAAGTTTCCATATGACTTATAGCCAATATTTCCATTCATCGAAAACAGATTGCTTTTATCAGCCAGACCAATTCCAGTTTGAATATTGATGTTATTCGTTTCGGTTCTTTCATTATTCCAATAATCAAATTGTCCATTTATTCTAATTCTGTCGGTTAAGATCAGGTTTCTAAATTCTGTTCCAAATCCTTTTGTTTGATGAAACATATTTCCTCCTGTTCTGTAATAAACACTAAATGCAGGCATCTTTTTTACACGGAAAAACATATCAAAGTAGTTTTCTATTCCATTTTCTCCCATGTTTGCCCTTACCGAAGGCATAAAAGATACATTTTTTACTGTAAGCATAAATGGTTTATAAAAAGTCTGCCCTTTTACCAAATACAATAAGGTCCCATAAATAAAATAAAGATTTGTGGGATCTAAAGCTGTCAGCAGGTATGCATACTTCATCCTACTATATTGGTCGTTTATAAATTCATTTTGAGTATAAACACTCATATCAGGAAGCTTCTGTACCCACGTTGCATTATCATCTAAAAAGGCATCATAATAACCATAAGATTCTGTAAGAGCTAACACATAAGACACTGGATCGTTGGGGACAGGGTTTCTGCTAAAGTATTCAGCATTTTGTGTATAATATTTGTTGGGATTTTCCAGAAATGGCTTCACGTTGTTTTGCAGATAGATATACTGGTCGATTATTTTGCCGGCAAGCAGGTAGTTGCCCAAATAATTGGGTGAATATTCGGCAGAATAAAGTTGCTGAGTGGCATGATATGCAATTGTAGCTGTTACTTCCGGACCCGCAGCTACAATCATCTGTCTCTGAAGTACTGGCATATTTTGGGAAACTATAAATACATTGTCACCACCCAAACTCGGAAAATCAAGATTCAGTTTTGGCGTAACACCAAATTCCCTTGCTCTTAAATAGTGTCCGAAGTATTCGTGCGGAATAGTTGCATACAACTGTGCTCCAAAATAAAATTGTACAAGTCCAAAGTTCCCAATTCTTGCAAACAGATTGGCTGATTTACTTTTCACCTTATTTTTTATAAGAAGACTTGTCTGGTCAAAAATCAATGAGCTAATGCCAATGACTGATTGGGAGCCTGATTCAATGTTTGGATTGGTTCCATATTGAATTTCGTAGTGCCTCGTGAATATAGAGTCTTGCTGTGCAAAGACCTGAAAATTCAATAACGAAAGCGTGATAAAAAGAAATGTCCTTTTCACGATATTAGGTTTATTGTATTGGTATAAAAATAGAAATCATCAGATCAAAACCCATTGCCAGCTATTTCAATGCTTACTACGCTAACATTTAGCGGATACTGATGGCCTTATATATCTAAGGGGGTCTTTGTGAAGAATGGCTTTTATAAGTTCTTCCACGGAGAAAATGCTTTTATAATTCTCATCTATGATAAAACCCAACACTAATTTTTTTTTAATTAATCCCAAACATATTTCCAAGTATCGTCATTTTGTTTTTTCCAAACTGTATGGTAAGTTCCTTTTATTTGCTTTACGTTTTGATAATGATCTTCAAATTCCCAAATGTACTGTCCGTATGTGTAAGCTAAGTCGCCACATTCAGAGACATCTACAAAATCAGGTGTCCAGACAATCCTTACACCATCCAAATTCTTATTCTGATAATACAGTTTAATATTTTCTCTACCTGTAATGAGTGTATCATTTTCTCTTTTTATCACAGCGTTTTCATCAGCAAAAAAATAAAATGCTTCGGGAATCCCCTTCTCTTTTGTCATATCATAAAACTGCTTTTCTACCTGAACTATTTCATATTCAGTCATCTCGTTGTCTTTTGTATTTTGGCAACTGCTAAACAATGGAATGACAGCTATAAAATAATACATTGGCTGAATAACATTAAAGGTGCATTGGGGCTGTATTTTTTTCTCTTTCATTTTGAGCTAGTTTTTTTTTGGCTTAATAATGCTGGTCTATTTGTGATTATTGCAGGTTTCTCATTTTACTTAAAATCAAGGCCCCAAGTTCTTTATCGGAGGGGCTGGAACTATTTTTTGAATTCATAACCATAAAGTTATTCTGCTGTCCGCATAGTAAAAAGTGGTATCCCTTTTTATCCCCCATTTCATAGTATCCATTTGCACCAAGTTTTCAATTATGTTTATTAATAAATGAAACCACTTCCAGATAGAATTGCTCGGGAGCGTATCCGGGCAGTTCGTGCATAGTGTTTGGAAAAATAACCAGTTTTTTATCTGCTTCCGGGGTGCTTATTTTTTCATATGCTCTGTAAGCCAGCGTATCCGGAACACGAATGTCCATATCACCCCAAAGGAATAAGTAAGGGATATTTATCAAGGAAAGATTATCCGAGACATAGGTGTCAGTCATTAGATGGCTCCATACATGACTGTTTGGCCGCGCTAAGATATCGCCGAAAATAGAAGTCAAGGAATTTGTAGGTGAGTTAAAAAATGCTTTCCAAGGCTTATCAACTTCTACGGAATAACTCACGACACCGTCTTTTTCTAATATCTTTTCTGCTTTTAATACGTGCTGATAATATTCAACCACATAATCTAGGTCGATGCGTGATGTATCGAATTTGTCTGCGACCTCCTTAAGTTGAGTCCATTCGTTGATTGAATTTCCAATACTTATTTGCTGGTCTGCGATACTCCTTAGCTTCAAATAGGATGTTCTGCGGATCAATGGCCAATCATGACCACCGTTTATCTCAATCCAACCCTTCACTGGATGGTTACCATGATGTCGAATCAAATAGCTGGTGCCCAGCATTCCGCCCCAACTGATTCCCATTAAAAATATTTTTGTATCTTTCCCATAACGGTGCTGAATCAGTTTGACGAGCTTGTCCAAATCATCTACATATTGATCCCTGATTAGTAAATCCTTACTGAAGTTTCCTTTCGATTCACCGGTAGCTCTTTGATCCCAATAAGCTACTGCAAATTCTTTTTCAAGCCTATTAAAAATGGATGAATATGCCAATATCTGCGAACCACCTAAAGGGCCTCCTTGCAAGAATAGCACAAGCGTTTTGTCTTTGAAATTACCCTGTACAGTCACTGGCATGTCAGCCCCGGCATTTCTTAAATAGAAATGATCATCCAGAAAATCGTCTACAAGAAAATCGTCCCTATCACAACCAGTAAATAATATGGCAGTCAGTGAAACAACATATACTATCTTTATTCTGATTTTCATGAGCCTAATTGATTTTGATTTTATACATGATACCGGCTTCCAAAGCTACACGCGGTAAAAAAGTAGTATTATGTGGCGCAAGAAAAAACAAACGAGGTCTTATATACCAACCTAAAGGAACATTAGATTTTCGGAAGAAGTCTTGACCCACTTCAAGGCTCATATCAAACATTATCTGTCCCTTGCCAGCCAAGCGCACTCTAGATATCTCACCATTATCGCCCACTTCAAATGTAGCAGAGTTGTAAAAATACCTGAAATAACCTACCCCCAAAGAACTCCCCAACATAAATCCATTTTTATAGATACGCTTACTACCATGAGAAACAAGCAGAAAAGTGCCCACATGATTTTGCTGGTGATTGTAAATCCCAAAACCAGCAGACAAGTATTTCCACTTTTGCCTGTCATTCTTTGTTTTGATTTGCAACTTATACGGAGCCATTATTTCCGTATTTAAACCAGGATGCGTGATGAATTCCCCAAGATAACCGATCTTCAGATCAAAGGATTCTCCAAACGAAATTTTTTGTGTTGTCTTTTGCCCAAAAGCTTGAAAAATAAATATGGAGAATACCATGAAGATAAATGAAGTTTTAACCATGAAATTTTTAGTTTATTCTATGCTTCTCATTTTACTTAAAATCAATGCCCCAAGTTCGGTCGCAGGAAGTGCGGTGCTGTTTCGCGAGTTCATCACCACAAAAACGCCTTGCTGTCTATTTTCATCAAAGCCAATAAACGAATTAAAACCGTCTGTCCCCCCATTGTGCCAAGTAGCTGTATATCCTTCTTCCACTTTAGTGATAAACCATGAGAGTCCAAACCCATTTTGTTCATCTTCTTCAAAAGTGAACGTTTGAGCAAGTTCAAATACCTGCCCTAAGTCTGGATGGGTCTTTTGTATATTAGCAATTAGGTATTTCATCATGTCAGATGGGGTGGAAATAATAGAACCGGCAGCTTGGTTGGCTTGGGTCATTTTAAAAGGCTCCTGCTTATTTATACCGATGTATCCTGTTGCAAAATTTCCGTCTTGCTCCACGTTTGTATTTACATAAGATCGAGTCATCCCAAGTGGATTGAATATTTGTTGCTGAACTAAGGTCTCGTAACTGGTATTTTCTACCCGTTCCAATAAATACCCTAGTAAACCCACTCCTACATTTGAATACTCATGCATTACACCTGGCTTTACGGATGGATTCCAGTTGTTTAAAAAACTAAAGAGTTCGGGCAATCCATAGTCAGAAAACTTATCTGTATCGTTGTCAGGTTGACGCGGCATGCCCGATGTATGATTTGCCAAATGAACAAATCTTATCGAATCAGTAGCATAAATATTCATATTTACACCTGATGGAAGGTAATCGTAAATAGGCTGGTTGAGTGAAGTACTTCCGTTTAGATGACTTTTTGCCAATAAAGTAGAAGTGAATGTTTTGGTAATCGAACCTATTTCAATCAATGTATTTTCATCAAATGGTTGGCCTGAATCGAGGTTTCTAACCCCAAAAAAATAATACGATATTTCATTATTTTGAAATACACCTATTCCAATACCTGGAGTGTTGGCAGTAAATAAATAAGGTTGAACAGTTTGGTTAATATATTCTGCTAAGTTATTTGGTTGTAACAACTCTTTATCAGAACAACCGAACATTAATATTATCAACGAATAAAAAACTTTTTTCATAACGATTAAAATTTACGTGATACACCTAATGAAAATGACGGAACTACAACCTGATAAACAATAGGTTCGGTTTTTATCACGCTGCCAAGAGTTGAGGATAAACCAATGTTTAGATTTATCAGATGTAATTTATCTACTTTAACCTTAATGCCAGAACCTATTAGTAAACCGCTCTGCCAAGAATTAAACCATGCGCTTACATTTTCATCTGAAACGAATAGTTCATCGCTGGTCTTAGCATTTATCAATCTTCCCAAGCTATAGCCCAAATGAATATCGAACCTAAGCCTTTGTCTTTCGAACGCAGCATATCCTATGAGAAAATTAGAATTTATATAATTAACATTGGTTTGCCGTATAGATTTGTAGCCGCCACCTTCCGGAGAATAAGCCAATTGTAATTCGGCATAGAATCTTTTTAAGAGATAGTATCGCCCAAAACATGAAACACCTACCCGAAAACGACTACCTGATGGAGAAAATCCAAAATCTATCGGGTGCCCGTGCGAAAATTTTGGAGAATTAAGGAGTAGATATAAACCAAGTTCAACCTTTGTAAATATGTATTCATCCTTCGTAGAATCACCTTGCTGGCCTTTAACAACTGGAGCCAGGCATAAAAGAATAATGATGATAATTGATATTTTTTGCATAAGGGCTAATAATTAATGTCATTTTCATTTATGCAGCAAAAATATATTCAATCAATGAATACCAATTTGACCTAAGTCAATTCAACTTATCTTTTTTCTAATCCGGCTTAAACGCTCCTTAGAAATACCCAGGTAGGATGCCATGTATTTTAAGGGAATCAGAGAGGCTTCTTTTGGCTGACGTTGCAATAATTTTAAATATCGCTGCTCTGCTGTAAGTATTTTTGATTCAATACTTCGATAAGTAAGTATCTCGATATAATTACTGAGAAGTTTTTCGGTTAAGGTACTTACTATAGGATTTCTAAGAAAGTATTTTTCAAACTCATTTTTTCTGACAACTAATATTTCACTGTCTTGCAATGCTTCAATACACTCTTTAGTGGGAGTTCCATGAATATAAGCAAAGGGGGAAGTATCGAAATCTCCTTTAAATGAAAACCCAACTGTAACTTCTTCATTTTGAAACCATCTGAATGCTCTAAAACAACCACTTAGCACAATCCAGAAAAAGTCGACTTTTTGACCTTCTAAGACAATAATATCCGCTGCCTCAATTGTTCTTTTTTTGCCTATTAGTTCAAATAAAGCCAGAAGTTGTCTTTCCTCATTCTCTGCAAAAATATTATTTGGATTTAGTGTCATGGTGAGTCTCGTACAATGCCCGCAAACGTTCAAGGCTATACGCAGGCAAAGTTTTTTACGTATGTCTGATAAAATGAGCCTGATCTGTGTAATCTAGGATGTGGGCTATTTCCGTCAATTTAAAATCTGAATTTTTAATAAGCTCATTGCTTCCCTGAAATGGGTTATTTTTACAAAATGACGAGGAGAAACCCCAATGGTTTGCTTGTACCGTCTCTGAAGCTTCCGTTCAGAAGTATTATAATAGCTTACCAGATCGCGCACATTGAGTATTCCCTTGCTCTGCTGAATTTTAAGAACACTATCTTTTACCAACAGGTCTGTACCATGTGTATGCTTTAATCGTGCACGTAAAAAATCAAAGAGAATATTGACCTGCTGCTGAAGATCAGGGGTGCTGATGATGTGATTTGTAATGTTCCATCCAGCAAAGTCATCCAGAAAAATCTCCTGATCGGTTAATTCAGAGGCATCAATACCAAAGAGCTCATAAATCCCATGGGGATGAAATACTGCGGCTACCGCAGAGAATCCCGAAACAGGCACATTGGACTTAGAGGCGGTTGACATTCCATATAGCATAGAGAAGGGAATGAACTGTCCACCTTCCATCATAGCACTTCTGCCATTGTCATGTTGAACCACAAAACAAGATGCATCATTGACCAGGGTGCTAATTTGCAAGTTCTGATGAATATGATCCATCTTATATCCCCCAAAATATTTTACATAGGGAGCCAGTTCGGCAGGAGGTGGTACAATTAAATAGTTCATCGGTCTTATGAATACTGCAACGATAGAGACGTATAAAACTTCATTTCTTTCATCTGATCATCTAATAATATTCATCCATAAACGTTTTTGTCGCACAATTGGTTGATCATAACCAGACTCAATAAAAGTCTGATAGAAAAGATTTGATAAGCGGCTATCATTAATGTAAATGATCATATCCTCTAATAGAAGCACCAATTATTTTAAGCCAAGGTTCAATCTGAGGTTTACCCCTGCTGTACTAAAGGATAATTCGCTACTGCTCAATCTGCTCAATGGATGCTTGTAATAAGGTTCTACAATTAAACGCAACTGGCTATTTAATTTATAGGAGTATCCAAACGAAAGGTTTAACTGTCCGGCAAGGTCAAACTGCTCAAATGCTTCAGATTGCCTTATCTCTGTCTCGGAAATCTGGACAGTCTGATAAACTTCAACAAGTTTCCCATTCTGACCTTCCTGATAGGTGGTTATGATATTTGGTATAAGAAATTCCGATTCGGTTTTTTCTCCCAGGTATGCCAGAGAGGATACACCTACTGCCACATACATAGCATTATCTTTTCGTTCCGAAAAAGTATATCTTATGTTCACCGGAATGTCCAGGTTCAACAAATCAGTGGTTACAGACTGCAAAGCTTTGGAACCGGTAAGTACTGAAGGGTTTTCATTGACCTCACTGGTCAACGTTTGATCTGATAGATGTACTCCGGTGTATAGCGCAAATTTTTCATTAAAGGGGATTTCCGTAGTCAAACCGCCACCTACCCCAGGTTGTGGAGATGATGTCCCCGGTGAAGAGCTCATCAATGATGATAAGACGATGCCAAAGACAATTGGGGTGTTATTGGTTTTAGCCTCTAATTCCTCCATATTCTGCTTAGCAAGCAAATGCTCTTCTAATGAAGATTGAGTCATGGTAGTATGATTTGTTACCAGACTGGGAATAGTTTGTGGTGATAGATTGAAGGATAACCCTATTGGGGAAATCTTTTCAAGATTTAGAACCAAAGGATTTATTTTAGCACCCTCCTCTTTGGCATTAGTATTATTGTAGAACTGATTATTGGATGCTATAAATACATCTGTTTTGCCGGACGGCTGCTCTGATTGTTTTTTGACTTTAGTATCAGTTTCTGATGATATTAGGTTCTGAAGTGACGACCCTTCATCAGAGTCTAAAGCATTGTCAGCATTCGTAATATCTTTTTCTTTCTGTTCAAGGGTATCTTTTTCAACTGCTTGCCGGTAAATAATTGTCTCTTGAGATGCGCCAGGAAAAAGTTCATTCTGGAACAATACAGCAAATACAATAAGCGATATGGAAGCTGCAATTCCTGCCGCTTTATAAAAAATAATAAAACTTCGCTTACGATTACGTTTTTGTTCAAACCTTTCCCAGGCACCTTTTTCATATGGAACTTCGTAGTCGGTTAAAATCTTTCGGACTTCAATTCTATGGTGATTTTTATCTTCCATTGTCTATTCCAAAGTAAGCATGACATAACTCTCTCAACCTTTGCTTTGCCCTGGTGAGATATACCCTGGAAGAACTTTCAGGAATGCCTAACTGGGTGGCAATTTCCTGATGGCTGTATCCCTCTATTTCATAGAGATTAAAAGTATAACGCTGTATATCTGGTAACAGAGCAATAATTTGTAATAGATCCTCAGCTGACAGTTTGGAAAAAGCACTTTCATTTGATGTAACAAAAAAGTGGTCAATTTCAATATAATGAGAGTGGCGTTTATTTCTTCGCAAATGATCTAAGGCAGAATTGATGGTAATTTTTCTTAACCAACCCTTAAATGATTGTTGCAAGTCAAATTTGTTGATGTGAGAAAAAACTTTCATAAAAGTATCATTCGTAATTTCCTGGGCATCTTTTTTATCAGAAGCATAACGTAAACAAATGGCCATAACAAATCCATAAAAATGCTTGTAAAGCTTCTCTTCAGAATGATTGATGCCTTGCTGGCAAGCATGAACAAGTAGGGCTTCAATCTGAGGACGTTTAAATTCGTCAGAGGATACCTCCGGGTTTGATTCTTTATACACTTTTTTTCGTCATGATCACAGCGCATCCCGGACTGTTCCGGGAGCGCTGAAAATACATTAGCCGTTGGACACAGTTTCATCACAATTGCCCTCACAAGTGACACCTTGAAGGGAAGATGCGTTGGCGACATGAAAAATTGTTTCTTTCACCAATTGCTCGTCACCAATAAATCCTACCAAGTCAATTGTGATCACCTTTCGGACAGTCTCATCCAGGATGAACTTATTGGGACAACCAGTGGCCTGAAATTTAAGGAACAGTGTAGCCTGCATAGGGTATGATTCCATGATAGCCCCATCCCAAATCACATGAAAAGTACCTTCACAACCTTTTGCATATGAGACTTCTACTTTTAGCGTATCTCCAGTTCGCTGAATGTGGTCAATTGAAAATGGACTGCTATAGTCATCGGAACGGAGGCGGCTGGCCTCATCAAACATAGCTTTGTTTTTGTAAAAATTTACCGGTTCAGAACCCAGTATAATGGGTTCATTGGTAGCTTCAAGGTCATCCTGACAGGATGTGATGCTTCCTATCAGAATCAATAGCAAGCAAAAAAACAGTTTCTTTTTCATTTTTTGTTCGTTTTATAGTACAACATGCTCCCAATACGTCCGCCTTGATCAAAACGCTACAGCAGAATTAAAGAAATTGGAGTTGATTGATTTAATCAAGCTGAAGAGGTGCTTTGATCTTTCAATATTTTCAGGCCACTGGATATGAAAGAGAGATTCTTCCGCAATGATCTCTAAAGAAAATGCTGAGAAATTGTATGTTTCCGACAGGTAGACAATTTGATATAAAGGAAGTGAGTGTAAAAAGATAAATAGCCCATGTCATCTAGCAGCTCTTTACCAAGAAGGTCAATATATATATATCAGCTGGATTTGCAACAAAAAACTGGACAAATTATTAAGCCCGGTATTTATTTAATGTTCAACTGCACTAAACATTAATAGATGTAAAATACTCAATTTTAGCGATACAGCGCTCACTATCATTTATACATTGTTGAACTAAACCTCCCATTCGGGAGGTAGTCTGAGCATTCTGCATAAAATGAGTATCATGCCCATTATCAAATACATTTAGGACATGGATGACAGGTAGATATTCATACCAGAAATCCACTTCAGGCAGATAGCCAAACAGGTCTTGCACAATACTTATCCCGGTTTGATCTTGAGACCGACCGAATCAAAGGGGACCTGTACCATCTTCAAAAACGATACAAACCTCACAATAGAATACAATCTGACACCCACTACAAAAAAATCCGAACTAGAAGGGTGGGTAGACCCCTTGCCCTGGTGTAAACAAAATAAGCGCGCTTATACTGTTTTGTTTACATTCTAAATTTTATCAACATGAAAAGTCTATTGAAATTATCTTTGATCCTGCTGCCTTTTTTGGCAGCAGGTGAGATACAGGCTCAGTGTAGCATTACTACTGATGGAGACCCAAACGCTTGTCCATCCAGCAATTTATCAGCACGGTTGGAGTTTTATGAACTTCCAGGTCAACCCCCTACAGGTATGAATCCCAATCCGGCACGGATTATTACCAGTGCAAGCCAGCTACAACCCAATACACAATACAGGTTGTATATATTTCACGACAGTTTTCCCAATGAAAATGTAATCGCTTGTATGGGCAATCCCATAGGATTTTTACCGTCCGGCTTTACACCATTTTGCCCCACATGTAGGGATATGGGTAGTTTTGCTTATTTTCTCATCACTACCAATCCAAGTTACCAACCAGGGGATCAACTGACGTTTGCTATTTATGTGGGTTGCTCACAAGATAAAAGTTGTGGATCAACATATTGTGGAAGCCCTTACGAAATTGAGTATGTATTATTTGGATCTGATCCCGAAGCATCATTCTCCCTTCCTTAATCTATCTGTCGAAATCCTTTAAATTATAATACGATGAAACATGCAATCTTATTTAGTGTTGGCGTGATGTTCTTTTTGTGTTCCTGTGAACAGGAGTTGGCTGAAATAACTAGTGATGACCAATTCGCAGATGATGGGAAAGTAGCTAACGTTCACTCAGAAATGGCTTATATTACTACAGATCCCGATGAGTATCTGCACCTTTTGGCCTCCAATGAAGTTTTTCAAGATTTTCGGGAGCATTTGGGAGACCAATTTACCTTGAAGAATTTCCGGATATTCCCAGCAGCAAAAACTGATAACAGTATTGTCCATATACCTGTTATCCTGGAATCATCAGGTTTTATGTCGGTAGTAGCTATTATTGGGAACAAAGAAGTACAGGATGTTTATTTGCTTAATACAGCGCAAAGCAGTGTTACATCCGGTATTCAAATCAATCTGTATGACCATGAGTATAAACTCACCTATTCTGAACAGATAGAGGATGATGAATTGATGTCTGAGAAAAAGGTGGCTGAAATAGAAAGAATAGATCATATCATATATCATTTATTCTGAGTAATTTTTTAAGCAAGGCAGACGTTAATATAACTTCTGTCTTACTTAATACCTTTTGATGTGCGATTATGAAACTAAGCGTATATTTGCAGTTTACACTAATCATTATTTCTTTTGGTATGCCGGCATACGCCCAGCTGGAAACTGCTCACTGGTTTTTTGGCAAGAAAGGCCTTAATTTTCAGCAATTACCTCCACAGCTGATCACCAACCACAATGTTTTAAGAGCCGACCAACCTGTGGTATTGAGCGACCCCGGTACAGGTGATTTGCTGTTTTATAGTGACGGCAACATGGTATGGAACCGGAATCATACCGCTATGTCAAATGGATACAATTTGCAAGGTCATTCACATACTAGCGGACATTCTTATTTAGCGGTACCGTTTCCCGACGATGCAGATAGGTATTATCTGTTCACCATGAGTTATTTTGGGGAAGCAAAACATGGAGGCTTAAGTGTTTTTTCCTTGTATTATTCGGAGATCGATATGGACCGTAACAATGGCCTGGGCGAAGTAACACAGAAAAACATGCATGTGTTTGACAGTCTTGGAAGTGTTATAACGGCTATCCCCTTCGCCAATCGGCAGGGTTATTGGCTCATTGCCACCAAAACTGAAGAGGAACATTGCTTTGTGATATGGCCGGTTACTGCAGTAGGCATCGGAAACCCGGTAAAGCAATGCACCGGCCTACGCCCCTTAAATACTGCAATGACTTTCAATCCAAGAATGAAACCCTCGCCCGATGGAAAGATGCTGGCCCTGTCTCATCATATACTCGGTACCGGGCCGTTGTATTTGTGCCGTTTCAATGATACTACCGGCATTGTATCTGAACCCCTAGCCATAGGGAATTTGGGATGGCAAGGTGGTATCTCATTTTCACCAGACAGCAAACAGCTATATGTTGCAGCCTTGGATTCTACGACCTTACCTGGCTATGATCCTAACCTACATAATGTCTTGCACCAGTTTGATGTGAGTACCTACGATTCTCTTGCCATAGCTCGGACCTTAGCCTCAATAACCATACCCCATTTTCACTTCAATTTTGATCGAGTAGGTGATCTTCAATTGGGCTTAGATGGAAAACTGTATGCTTCAAGAATGTTTAGGCTTTCTGATAACCAAGCCACATCCCGTAGGTTTTTGGCCATAATCCAGGATCCAAACCAGCCTGGATTTAACAGCCAAATAAGATATGAGTCATTTCAAGGACAATATCCGTTACATTCCACTTTTCCCAATTTTATGTCGCATTACTTCGAAGGGCTCACACCACAGGGAGGGAGCCCCGTCACTGATGCGCCTTGCCAAACGGCCAGAGCCTACTCCCTTTACCCCAATCCCACGGATACAGATATAGCGATCAGCGTATCGGAGGAGTGCTTTCAACCCTACATATTGAGTATCTATAATGCAGTCGGACAATTGTTGCTTGATAATTATCGTGTAAATGAGCAGGCCAGTGAAACCATAGAAGTAAGCGCTCTGGCCAGTGGTGTGTACTTTGCGGTAATATCCGCAGAAGGGAAAAAAATTGGAAAAAAGTTTGTGAAGCGATAGTTGTAATATGGCAATCTTCAATGTTATATCAACTTGACAGGTTCTAGTCTATTGATTTCATTTAAAAAATTGAACAGTTTGCTATATGATTTGAGGAAACCAAAATTCAAAAAATTAAATAGATCGCAATGTAATAGATAAAATTTAGTTAAATCTTACTCGCCTCAAAGATAAAAGAGAACAGAACAATATTGTTC
Organism: Cyclobacteriaceae bacterium; assembly: GCA_012033595.1. Classification (GTDB taxonomy): domain Bacteria; phylum Bacteroidota; class Bacteroidia; order Cytophagales; family Cyclobacteriaceae; genus JAAUQL01. The sequence goes on from JAAUQL010000012.1 coordinate 57,325, forward strand.
AGGTATGACTTCAAATGACGCCGAAGGTGTTTCAAAGCTTTGGTAATTTGTTTTTCTACCACTTTTTTTGAAATATTCAGATGCCTGGCAATCTCTATATAGCTCATTTCCCCTGAACGGCTTAGATTAAAGATTAATTTGCACTTGGGAGGCAATGAATCTATTGCCAGCTTGGCCAAGCGCTCCAGGTCTTCGCGTTCTAACGAATCTTGTCCAAGATTTCTGGTGATTTCATCGATGGCTTGCAAGGGAAGGACATTTCGTGTTTTTCGGTTGTCTCGAAGATAATTAAGGGAACGGTTAACTACAGCTCTCGCAAGGAAAGGTGCAATTGGATCTTTAAGTCCTAGTCGATGACGTTTTGTCCAAATATTTAAAAACATCTCCTGAACTATATCCTTGGCGGCTTCATTGTCCCCGACAATTTTAAAGGCCACTCTGATCATCCGATCAAAGTACAAATCATATAACAAATTAATGGACTGCACATGATTTTTGCGCAACAATTCGAGGATGTCTTCATCACCTTTTTTGAAATGATCTGCCAACAAAGTATGGTTTTTAAAAATTTGTTTCCAATACAATAAAGATAGGATAATTTCACATAAGTGTAGTTTATGGATCATGATTTCAAAATACGTTACTCTAGATTGAGTTAAGTGGAATCAAGTTACCTTCCAAAACACATACACCTTTCATTACAATGGACACCATTTAACATTTTCGTCAACAAGCGGAACAATACCATTTTTAACGTAGACCATGTTTTAGATTATCTGGAAATTTGCCCACCATTTCCTGTGTTGCTGAAAAGGGTTTTTAGGTAAAAATGGATTTTTGAGAAGGAAGATTGCAATTAAAAGACCTTGCTCTGTACAATTCAAATCAGTTCTAAATGCTAAACTCCACTAGTTTCGCTTCTCAGTTGACACTCCGAATAAAACTTATTGTCCTTAGTTGACTATGTCGTCAGAAATTCTAAAAGGACAAATATATTAAGCAACAGTTTATGGAAATGCAGACATTGACGGGATTGAATAAAAATGCATGAAATATTTAAGCTATAAGCTTTGAAATTAAAATTATATCCCACACTTTTGTTTTCGCTTAAATCAGCAGAATAAAATTTTAAAATTTATATATTATTTAAATGAAAGTATTGTCTTCTATAGTAGTTCTAGTCCTTTCTGTCGTGGTCCTAATTAGCGGTGCATGAAGTGAAAGGTATGCTATAGTCACAAAAAACTGAAACCTTTCTCCAAAACAGAAAGGTTTTTTTTTAATCTAATATGAAAATGGATATAAACAAGTACAGTAGTAAAATTACCCAGGACGAGAGCCTTCCCGCCGCACAGGCCATGCTTTATGCCATAGGCATGAAAGATGCGGACATGAAAAAAGCCCAGATCGGAATAGTGAGCACAGGATACCAGGGCAATCCTTGCAATATGCACCTCAACGGCCTGGCCGATCGCATTAAGCAGGGCGTCGATCAAAACCCGGGACTTTTAGGATTGATATTTCATACGATTGGTGTAAGCGATGGCATCACCAATGGCACCGAGGGCATGAAATACTCCCTTCCTTCCAGAGAAATAATTGCTGACTCTATAGAGACCGTAGTGTGTGCTCAATTCTACGATGCGGTAGTTCCGGTGGTAGGTTGCGACAAAAACATGCCCGGCGCGATGATCGCCATGGGCAGGATAAACCGGCCTGGCATATTGGTATATGGAGGTACGGTAAAAAAAGGATCATGGAAAGGAAAAGACCTCAATATCGTTTCGGCTTTTGAAGCTTATGGCGAAAAACTGGCAGGTAAAATCAGCGAAGAAGATTATAAAGGAATCATAAAAAACTCCATACCCGGAGCGGGCGCCTGTGGGGGTATGTACACCGCCAATACCATGGCTGCGGCCATCGAATGCCTGGGCATGAGCTTGCCTTATTCCAGCTCTAACCCGGCCATAAGCGAAGAAAAAGGACACGAATGTTTTGATATTGGCAGGGCGATCAAACACCTGCTCGAAACAGACCTAAAACCCAGAGACATCATGACCAAGGCATCGTTTGAAAATGCCATAGCCCTGATCATGGCCTTGGGCGGCTCTACCAATGCGGTGCTGCATTTATTGGCAATGGCCCGATCGGTGGAAGTAGATCTGAGCATAAACGATTTTCAGCGCATAAGTGACAAGACACCATTTGTTGCTGACCTGAAACCGAGTGGCGAATATCTGATAGAAGATCTGCACCACGTCGGTGGTGTACCCGGAGTAATGAAAATGTTGCTCAGAGAAGGCTACTTTGATGGCAACTGCATGACGGTGACCGGCAAGACACTGGGAGAAAACCTGGAGATGATCCAGGATCTGGAAAAGGCCAGAAAATCATCAGGCCGTTTAGCGACCCCATCAAGCCGGTCGGACATATACAAATACTCTATGGAAACCTGGCAGAAGAAGGTTCTGTGGCCAAAATCACCGGCAAAGAAGGTGAATTTTTTACAGGGCCGGCCAAAGTGTTTAATGATGAGTTTGAAGCCATAAAAGGTATAGGTAGCACTGTGCAAAAAGGCGATGTGATCGTGATCAGGTACAGTGGACCAAAAGGTGCTCCCGGAATGCCTGAAATGCTTAAACCAACAGGAGTAGTGATGGGCGCCGGTCTCGGAAAAGACGTCGCGCTGATCACCGATGGCAGGTTTTCGGGAGGTTCACATGGATTTGTTGTCGGGCACATCACCCCGGAGGCATCGGAAGGTGGCTTGATTGGACTGCTAAAAGATGGCGATATCATTACCATTGATGCCAAAAACAACCGCCTTGAAGCCGATGTTTCAGAAGAAGAAATCGCTTTACGCAAGAGTCAGTGGCAAAAACCAGCTTATAAAGCAAAAACAGGAATTTTAAAAAAGTTTATTGATACCGTTTCCACAGCCTCGACGGGCTGTGTTACAACTTAAAATTATCTAATATGGGACAGATGGAAACATTAAAAGAATCATCGACCGGCATCACCAAAAAGAAAATGAGGATTTCAGGGTCTGAAGCTGTAATCTTATCCTTGCTCGAAGAAGGTGTCGATACAGTGTTTGGTTACCCGGGAGGAGCCATCATGCCGATTTACGATGCGTTGTATGGGTATAAGGAGCAATTGAACCATTATTTGGTCAGGCATGAACAAGGCGCTGCACATGCAGCCCAGGGATATGCACGTGTCACCGGAAAAGTTGGTGTATGTTTTGCCACCAGTGGGCCAGGCGCTACCAATCTAATGACGGGCATAGCCGATGCACAAATAGATTCCACCCCTATTGTGTGCATTACCGGCCAGGTGGTGGCTCATCTGTTAGGTACCGACGCTTTTCAGGAATCTGATATTCTGGGCATTTCCATGCCCATCACCAAGTGGAATTTTCAGGTAACAAAAGCAGAAGAAATACCTGCTGCCATAGCCAGGGCATTTTACATAGCAAAAACAGGAAGGCCGGGGCCGGTGCTTATCGATATTACTAAAAATGCCCAGTCTGCTGAGTTGGATTTTGAGTACACCCCCTGTAAAAAAATCAGGAGCTACCATCCCTACCCCGTCATACAGGATAAGGACATCATGGATGCGGCAAAAGTGATCAACAATGCCAAAAAGCCATTTTTACTTTCAGGACATGGAGTCTTGATCTCCGGGGCAGAAAAGGCCGTGCTTGCGCTTTCCGAAAAGGCGAATATCCCCGTAGCTTCTACCCTATTGGGTCTTTCTTCTTTCCCACCAGACCATCCCAACTATGTGGGCTATCTGGGAATGCACGGCAATTACGCCCCCAATGTGCTCACCAACGAGTGCGATGTGCTCATTGCCATAGGAATGCGCTTCGATGACCGGGTGACCGGCGACGTAAACCAATATGCCAAAAAGGCCAAGGTGGTACATATAGAGATAGACCCGGCTGAAATTGACAAGATTATTAAAACTGAAGTTGCCATCAATGCCGATGCCAACCAGGCTCTTGAGTGCCTGTTGCCATATATCAACAAGGCCGACCATAGTGAGTGGATCAATGAATTTAGAAAACTCGATAAAATAGAGTATGACAAGGTCATTAAAAACGACCTATACCCCACCAGCGATAAAATAAAAATGGGGGAAGTAGTGCGTCTGATCTCAGAAATATCTAAAGGAGAAGCCATAGTGGTGACGGATGTAGGCCAGCATCAGATGATAGCCAACCGCTACTATAAATACAAGAAGCCCAACCATATCGTTACCTCCGGTGGTTTGGGCACCATGGGTTTTGCCTTGCCGGCGGCCATGGGGGCGCAGATTGGCAAAATGAAAGAAAAAGTAATATCCATTGCCGGCGATGGTGGTTTTCAAATGACACTTCAGGAATTAGGAACCATTTTCCAATACAATATCCCGGTAAAGATCGTGGTACTCAACAACAACTTCCTGGGGATGGTAAGGCAATGGCAACAGTTGTTTTTCAAAAAAAGGTACTCTTTTACTGAGATGACCAACCCTGATTTTATTAAAATTGCAGATGGTTACGGAATAGTTGCCAACCGTGTAGAGCAACGTGAAGATCTGGAAAAAGCTTTGCAAACCATGTACGATCATGATGGGCCTTATTTTCTGGAAGTAAAAGTAGAAATGGAAGAGAACGTATTCCCGATGGTACCTTCTGGGGATTCAGTATCCAATATCCGTTTGGAATAACTAAAGCTTTAAAGAAATGACAGATATATATCAAGATTCACCAGAACAGTTGGGCGAAAAGCAATACACCATTTCGATCCTAACCGAAGACAAGCCAGGCTTGCTCAATACAGTCACCATCGTCTTTACCAGGCGCAAGCTAAATATCGACATGATCAACGTTTCTGCCTCTGAGGTGGCAGGAGTAAGCAGATATACCATTGTGCTCACCACCACCAAAGACCAGGTAGAGAAGGTTGTGAAGCAAATCCGCAAGCATGTGGACGTGCTCGGCGCCTTTGTGTATGAAGAAGACGCCATACACTACCAGGAAATCGCCCTCTACAAGGTGCCTACAGAAATATTTATGGACAGTGTAGAAGTGGAACAAATAGTAAGGGCAAACAATGCCCGAATACTGGTGATAGAGCGCGACTATACCGTAATCGAAAAAACCGGACATAAGGAAGAAACCTCTGCCCTATTCAATACATTGAAAAAATATGGGGTATTGGAATTTGTGAGATCAGGCCGGATTGCGGTATCTAAATCAAAAAGAAAAACGGAGGCTTACCTCGAAGAATTGGAAAATTCAACAACACATAGTTTATATAATAATAACGGAACAGTTAAATAAAATGGCAAAAATCAATTTTGGTGGCGTCGAAGAAAACGTAGTGACGCGAGATGAATTCCCATTGGAAAAAGCAAGGGAAGTAATGAAAGATGAAACGATAGCTATAATTGGCTATGGCGTGCAAGGTCCCGGACAGGCGCTCAACCTGAAGGATAATGGTTTTAATGTAATCGTAGGTCAGAGAAAACCTTCTAAGTCTTATGACAAAGCTATGCAAGACGGCTGGGTGCCCGGCAAAACCTTGTTTTCCATAGAGGAGGCACTCGAAAAAGGAACCATCATTTTCTACCTGCTCTCTGACGCAGCTCAAATCGCCATGTGGCCCACAGTGAAAAAACACCTCACCGAAGGAAAATCACTGTATTTTTCTCACGGATTTGGCATTACATACAAAGAAAGAACCGGTATAGTGCCTCCGGAAAATATCGACGTGATGCTAGTTGCCCCCAAAGGTTCGGGCACCAGCCTGAGAAGACTTTTCGTTGAGGGAAAAGGCCTCAACTCCAGCTTCGCCATCCACCAGGACTACACCGGCAACGCCAGGGAAAAAGTAGTGGCATTGGGTATCGGTGTGGGATCGGGTTATCTGTTCGAAACCACCTTCAAAAGAGAAGTCTATAGCGACCTTACCGGCGAAAGAGGCACGTTGATGGGCGCTATCCAAGGTATATTCGCCGCACAATACGACCTCTTGCGCAGCAAGGGTCACTCTCCTTCTGAGGCATTTAACGAAACAGTGGAAGAGGCTACACAATCGCTCTATCCTCTGGTGGCCGAAAACGGCATGGACTGGATGTACGCCAACTGCTCAACCACTGCCCAGCGGGGTGCCCTTGACTGGTGGAAAAAATTTAGAGACGCGACCGCTCCTGTATTCAAAGAGTTGTACGAAAGTGTGGCCGCTGGTGAAGAAGCACAAAAATCGATCGATTCCAACAGCCAGGAAGATTACAGGGTAAAATTGGAAGCTGAGTTGAAAGAAATGAGGGAATCTGAAATGTGGATTGCCGGTGCTGCGGTCAGGAAATTGAGACCGGAGAATAATTAATAAAAATCAATGCATAAGTGGAAGGCCATAGCGCCTTCCATATTTTTCAACAACATAAATCATTTACACGATGGCTGATAGATTATATATATTCGATACCACGCTGAGGGATGGGGAACAAGTACCCGGCTGCCAATTAAATACAGTTGAAAAAATTGAAGTAGCCAAGAGACTCGAAGAACTAGGCGTGGATATAATCGAAGCCGGCTTTCCTATTTCCAGTCCCGGCGATTTCAATTCCGTGGTAGAAATCTCCAAGGCCGTCACCTGGCCAACCATCTGTGCACTGACCAGAGCAGTAGAAAAAGATATCGACGTAGCAGCAGATGCTTTGAAATATGCCAAAAAGGGCCGGATTCATACCGGTATTGGCACGTCACCCTACCACATTCAGTACAAACTAAAATCCAACCAGGAAGAAATCATCGAACGTGCCAAGCGGGCTGTTGCCTACGCCAAAAAGTATGTTGAGGATGTGGAGTTTTATGCTGAAGATGCCGGAAGGACTGATAATGAATACCTGGCCAGGTGATAGAAGCGGTAATCGCCGCCGGTGCCACTGTTGTGAATATTCCGGATACCACAGGCTATTGCCTGCCCGCAGACTATGGCGCCAAGATAAAATATCTAGTAGATAATGTTAAAAACATAGATAAAGCCATCATATCCACGCATTGCCACAACGACCTGGGAATGGCCACGGCCAACTCCATTTCGGGCGTGATCAACGGCGCACGACAGGTTGAAGTCACCATCAACGGCATTGGCGAACGCGCAGGCAATACCTCGCTGGAAGAAGTGACCATGATCTTGCGCAGTCACAAAGAATTGGGCATCGACACACAAATCAACTCACAAAATATATATCAGATGAGTCGGTTGGTCTCCAACCTAATGAATATGCCGGTGCAACCCAACAAGGCAATCGTAGGTCGAAATGCTTTTGCACATTCATCGGGCATCCATCAGGATGGCGTTTTGAAGCACCGCGAAAACTACGAGATTATCGATCCCAAAGATGTGGGCATCAACGAATCGAGCATAGTGTTGACTGCACGAAGTGGTCGCGCTGCCCTCAAACACCGTCTGAGCATATTGGGCTTTGAATTGGAAAAAGAAAAACTTGACGAAGTGTATGAGGAATTTCTGAAACTTGCAGACAAGAAAAAGGACATTAAAGATGAAGACATCACCATGCTGGTGGGTGATGTGAAAAAAGAAGACCGCAAGTTGAACCTGGAATATTTGCAGGTGGTCACCGGCAAAGGATTGGAACCGATGGCTTCGGTACGCATTTCTATTGCAGGTGAGTTGTTCGATGCGTCATCTGTAGGCAACGGACCCGTAGATGCGGCGATTAAGGCCATTAAAGTTATCATTAAGAAAAAAGTAATCCTCGAAGAATTCCTGATCCAGGCGATTACCCGTGGAAGCGATGACGTGGGCAAAGTGCATATGCAGGTGGCATATAACGATCAGATTTTTTATGGTTTTGGAGCCAATACCGATATAGTCACTGCCTCGGCAGAGGCCTTTATTGATGCGCTCAATAAAATCCCCAGCAAACAATAACACTTGAGGGCCGTCTAACGGCTCTTTTGTTTTGATCGCGTGCATGCGCCTCATCTGGCATTCATGCCAAATATTTAGATCTGATTCACCACATCTCTACTATTTCTGATGAGCTTGCTCATGGACTGCACCGGCAACTGGGTATTGGATTTGAAGCCATAAAGCCACTTTGTTGACAGTTGGTTCGTTTGTCAATTTAAAAGTCAGAAGGTTGTAGTAGAATTGGGCAACAAATAAAAATTCAGACTTGGACTAGAAGCAAGTTTATTGCAATTTTGAACTTTAGCTAGTCTATCACAAAGCTCACATCCCTGGGCAGGCATCTATTTGCTATCGTCCGGTCAAACAAATTTTGAAATGGAAGAATTTTTCTAGAATCTCTCGGGATCAATGCTACCATATTCAGTTACGTCGTATTGCCCTTGCTTATTTTCTTTGCACGCATTGCCGATGTTTCCATCAATACCATCAGGATCATCTTTGTGATGAATGGAAATAAGTTTATCTCCACCATACTGGGATTTTTCGAATCCTTAATCTGGCTGGTGGCCATAGGGCAAATTTTCCAACATCTCAACAACTGGGTGTCTTATGTAGCCTATCCGGGCGGCTTTGCTATGGGTATTTTGGTTGGTATGATCATCGAAGAACGAATGGCGCTGGGCAAGGTGGTGGTAAGGGCCATCACCTCAGAAGACCTCACTCGAATATTGAGTTACATGGTAAAACAAAACATGCGCTACACCGTAATGTCGGGCGAATCGTCAACCGGCAATGAAAACATCGTTTTTACGGTAGTAAAAAGGGATCAATTGCAAAGTCTTATTGACGAATTTAACGTGTGTCTGCCGCAGGCCATGTACACTGTGGAATCGGTAAAAAAAGCCAGCGAAGCCGGACTGATGCCAGAAAGCCCAAGCCGACGCGGTATAGGTTCCTGGCTCAGTTCCATCAAGAGGAAATAGCTTGGGAGATTGTGGAGAGATGCCATTTACCCAACGCTCATTGCGTGGCCAATTTTCTGCTGCATCTTATCGCCAAAAATCAAAGTTTCAAAATCAACAGCGGATAAGTGGAAAATTTGTCAAGGTGCTCGATCAGACTGGTATGAAAGAGGCTTTCCAGAAAATTTAGCTTTTTATCCAGCAAAACCAGCACATCAGCCCCGGTGGATTGCATATGTTCGTCAAGTCCGGTAGCTACATTTTTATACACCACACGCCTGATGCTTACGCGGTCTGAATCGATAAAATGTTCCAACTCGTTTCTGAATTCCTCGAAGATGGCCTTATCTATGGTATTGTCATGAGTGGAGACGTGGAGCACTTCTATTTCGGCATCCAGCACCTTGGCCAATGCCGATAGTTGCTGAATGGCCAGTTTGTCCTCTTCCTGATAATCGGTGGCATATACGATTTTTTCGATTTTATGAAAGCTATAATTGGCCGGAACCGCGAGTACCGGGCATGTAGTATGAGCGATGATGTCCTGTGCTTTTCCTCCGAGATATTTTTTGTCGTACGAAGAATGCCCCGTAGTGCCGAGTACCACCAGATCACATTTTTCTTCCCTGGTCATATCAGCAATCGTTTCCACTATTTTTCCGGAGACCAGCCGATGGCTACATTTCAAAAGGCCTTTTTTCAGGCTTAAACGTTCCACTTCTTGGGCAATAGCATTAAGTTTCGCTTCCGCCATTTTCAACAATTCATCATATTGCTCCTTCACATGATCAGATCCCACTATTTTGTTGAAGTCGGCAGGAGTGAAAATATTGAGCAGGGTGATCTCGCTTTGTTCTTTTTCACCCAGGGCTACGGCAAACTCCAGGGCATTGAGAGAAACTTCTGAGAAATCGATGGGGCAAAGTATCTTTTGCATGATGATGTCTTTTTTCAGACCAATTTACACCTTATCCAATTAATATTTACTGACCCATGGGTTTTCTTTAATGTAAAAACGCCATGGTTTCAGCGCATCTTCTTCGGCATACTCCACTCCTATTCTCGTGCTGCTCACCACCTTGTCGTCAGCTATTTGCGGGGCATCCTCAATCCACAGGATATTGCCATCGAGGGGCACACCATATTGTTTTGTGGTGATGCCAAGCGCCTTCGAAAGCACCCCCGGGCCAGCGGTCAACCTTTTTGCCGGTTGACTCATATTGCGCCTTCGCAACATTTCATCTATTCCCAGTAGTGGCTGCAGGGCTCTTATCAATACCGCATCGGCTCTACCTGCCACATTCGTGACCACGTTTACCAAATGATGTAAACCATAGCACAGATAAATATAAGCTTTGCCACCGGCGTCAAACATTACCGCATTCCTGTTGGTTTTGCGCTGATTGTTGGCGTGGCAGGCTTTGTCATTGAAGCCGGAATATGCCTCTGTTTCTACTATGATCCCTTTTGTCAACACACCGTCTAGTTGGGTGCAGAGTACCTTGCCCAGCAGCAGCTTCGCCACCCGGGTCACATCATCGCTTTGGTACCATGTCAAATCTATTTTATCTTCTACTTCCATCTCGTTCCCGATATTGGTAAAAACCACATTTTTCCATAAAATATCAGAAAGACGTTAAACTTTCCTATTTTCGGAGAATTAATCTAACTAAAACCAAGTATTACCATGAATTACAGTCGAATCAGTCTGATTGCCCTGCTTTGCTAGGAATGTGTTTCGGAAATTCCTTTGCACAAATTACCCTGCCAGCCTCAAGTCCAACTGCCACGTTTTCACAAAAAATCGGCCTTACCGATGTGAGTATCACCTACTCGAGGCCCAGCAAAAACGAACGAAAAATATTTGGGAGCCTTGTGCCTTACGGCAAATTATGGAGGACAGGTGCCAACATGGCCACACAGATCACGTTTTCCGATGAGGTAAAAGTGGCAGGCCAGCCCCTAGCTGCTGGTACTTATGCCCTGTTTACCATTCCAGGCGAAAAAGAGTGGACCGTGATATTCAATAAAAACTATAACCAGGGCGGCACAGGCAACTATAGCGAAGCCGAAGATGCCCTGCGTGTACAAGTAGAATCGTACAAGATGCCCGAGGTGACCGTGCAAACCTTCCTGATCAATATAGAAGATGTAAAACCAAATGCAGCTATGCTAGAATTACTTTGGGATGATACCGTAGTGCCCGTGCCGATAGAAGTTTCCATCGATGAGCGCATCATGACCTCGATTGAAAAATCGCTGAAAGTAAGTCCCGATGCCTATCAGCAGGCAGCAATTTACTATCACCAGTCGGGCAAAGACCTCAATCAGGCATTGGAATGGATGAACAAAGCCATTGCCCAGTACGAAGCCGACAACAGGAATGTGTTTTGGGTTTATCGTCAGAAATCTTTGCTTTTGGCAGATATGAAAAAATATGATGAGGCCATTGCCACTGCCAAAACCTCACTTGCCAAAGCCAGGGAAGCCGGCAACGATGACTATGTGAAAATGAATTCAGATGCTATTGCGGAGTGGGGCAAAAAGTAAACTGAATTAGAAAATTGCAATTTCACACCTAAACCGTCATCGCCGGACGTAAAACCGGGAATGACGGTTTTACTATGGTTTTTCTAAACTGTCCGCAAGTTCTATCAGACACTTGCCGGCTTTTTACCCATGATTCCCTGCAGCATAAAACCCAAAATCACTACCAGCAAACACCCAAAGGCATTGTACCATAAAAAACCCATGGTGAATAAGCCGGCTTTGCCCAATACATTGAGATAATGGACAAGAATAACTATAGCCTGACTCACCAATGCCGCAATAAACACGGCGTTGCCCCCAATACGTTTGAAGAAAAACGCTACCACAAAAATGCCCAGCACAATAGGATAAAACAACGAGCCGATCAGGTTGACGGCCTGGATCAGGTTTTCGAACAAAGAAAGATAAGATGCGAATAATATGGCGATGATGCCCCAGAGTAGCGTCATAAACTTGGAGGCACGTAAATAATGCTTGTCGCTGGCTGTTTTGATGATGTTCCTTTTATAAAAGTCGATGGTGGACGTGGAGCCCAAGGCATTTAATTCTGAAGAGGTAGAAGACATGGCCGCCGAAAAAATGACCGCAAAGAGCAAGCCTACCACGCCTACCGGCAGGTTGTTCATCACGAAAATTCATAAAGATATAGTCCTTGTCGTTGGTCTCAGCCTCGGGCAAGGTTTCGCCAATAAGCTCGCTGGCTTTTTGACGGATTTTATTCGATTGATTTTGGAGTTCGTTAACCTTTGCCGCAGCAGCATCTACTTGCTCATCCGTGCCGTTATCTACCACTTGCTGCAACGTATGTACTGCCTGCATTTTTGTTTCGAAAATAGCGTCATAATCGCTCTGAAGCGCCTGGAATTCTTCTGCCTTTACCGATGTGGTCATTTCTTCACGCAGGGGTTCATTAAAGAATATCGGCGGCTGGTTATATTGATAAAAGACGAATACCATCACCCCGACAAAAAGGATAATAAATTGCATGGGCACTTTAAGCAATCCATTCATCATTAGCCCCAGCCGGCTCTCGGTGAGCGACTTACCAGAAAGATAGCGCTGCACCTGCGACTGATCCGTGCCAAAATATGACATGAACAAAAAGACGGCGCCGGTCATGCCAGACCAGAAATTATAACGATCGTTGAGGTCGAATTCAAAATTGACCACATTTAGTTTGCCCATTTTGCCGGCGATATGCAATGCATCTATAAAGCCAACATTTCCCGGAAGGGAATAAATGACTAAAATACCAGCAAGCACCATACCACCCATCATCACGGCCATTTGCTGTTTTTGTGTTTGAGTCACTGCTTTGGTACCACCCGAAACGGTATATAATATCACTAAAATACCGATAACGGTGGTAGTATAACCCAGCCTCCAGCCAAGTAACGTAGAGAGTATAATGGCAGGTGCATAGATGGTAATACCTGCGGCCAGGCCTCTTTGAATAAGAAATATACCTGCGGCCAGCAAACGGGTTTTCAGATCAAACCTATTTTCGAGAAATTCATACGCGGTGTAAACCTTGAGCCGGTAATACAGGGGCAGAAAAAAAACTGAAATGATGATCATGGCCAGGGGCAGGCCAAAATAAAACTGGATAAAACGCATACCATCGGTATAGGCCTGGCCGGGAGTAGAAAGAAAGGTGATGGCGCTGGCCTGAGTGGCCATAATCGACAATCCGATGGTCCACCATTTGGTGCTGTCGCCACGCAAATAGCTGTCCATGCTGTGGGTGTCCCTGGTTCGCCATATCCCATAGGCTACGATGGAAACTAGGGTGGCAAATAATATGATCCAATCGATATTGCTCATGAAAAATACCTGGTAAACCAATAGAATAAAGCGATAAGTACGACCAGATGCACCATCAGCAGAAAGTAGAGTTTTTTCCAGGTGCCCAGTATTGGAGGGCGGTCTTCCAAATCGCTTTTTTCACTCATTTCAAATTGGCTTTTTTCAGATGTGCACGATCGTCGTGAGTTTCAATAGTCCACTTTTTATCTTGATAATCCAAAATATACAAGCTCAAATTATCATGGTCGAATTGATCCATCTCTTTGATGTGCAGTCCGGTGATCCAGGCGAGCATGATTTTGAGTGCCCGGCCGTGCATGCACAACAGTACGAGGTCTTCGGGCTGTGAAGCGATGTAGTCTAAGGCTTCCTTCTGACGTTCTTGCACGTCGAGGGGGTTTTCGCCTCCTTCAAGCCTGGGGTGTAGTTCGCCCGACTTCCAGGTATTGATGATGTCGATATATTGCTTATTGTCTTCGCTTTTGGCAAACAAGCCTTCAGCGGCGCCCCAGCATATCTCATCCAATCCCGGCAGAGCTTCGTGCTGTATGCCCCTATCTAAAAACGGTCGAACCGTTTGTACGGTGCGCTGCAAGGTGGACGTATATACCTTCTGAAAAGGGACATGCTGATAGGCTTCAAAAAATGCAGCCGCTTGTTTATGGCCTTTTTTGCTCAATTTCGAATTGACAAACCTGCCTTGAACTATGCCGCGATGGTTGTGCCCGGTCTGGCCATGACGGATCAAAAATTTTTAGGCATTGATTTTCTATATATTTGGTCGTAAAGAAATGTTAAAATCGCAAGTTTTGCAAACCGATATATTTGATAAAAACATACAGGTAGCCAAGCTACAGCAAATGAGTAAAAACACCATGGTCGAGCACCTTGGGATAGAATTTACCGAGTTGGGACAGAATTATATCACTGCCACCATGCCCGTAGATCACCGTACGCACCAGCCCATGGGTCTGTTGCATGGCGGTGCTTCGCTGGTTCTGGCCGAAACCCTTGGCAGTGTGGCGTCTTCGCTATTGGTAGATTTAAACAAGTTTTTTTGTGTTGGTCTTGAGATCAACGCCAATCATATCAAATCGGCGCGCAACGGCGTGGTAAAGGGTGTGGCCCGACCCATTCATTTAGGGAAAAAGACTCATGTATGGGACATTCGCATTAGCAACCAAAATGGAGATTTGCTTTGCATCAGCAGATTGACGGTGGCCATCATCGAAAAAAACATCAATAAACCAAAAGCTCAATTTGCTGTTTTATCGTCACATTTAATTTCGACCGGGATTTTATAATAAGGAATTTTTATGGGGAATTTGGAAGGGGAAATGCTGCAAGTATCTGGCAATCGCACTTTTGAAAAATTGAGTTTAGAAGAAATGTTTGATGCTTGTACACAGTTACATTTTAGTTGTGCACTATACCGTTTGCCCAATACCGCCGTCAGGCATTTAATCATTGACCTTTCGGCAGGTAAAGACCTGCAAGAGGTCACACTCGATGAATTGGGAAATGGGTTTATTTTTCATCCGTTTTCAAGTGATAGCCTGCCCGTCAAATTCATTAAAAGTGATATTCACATCGAAGAAAATCTCGACTCCGGCCATCGCGATATCTACCACAACGCACAATCGTCGGAGGTGATCAGTGCGCTATGCAATCAAGTTGCACACAAACGACCCGAGCAATTTGCGTGCAATAAAGCAGCAGGCAAGCGCCTGAAGATACCAGTCCGGAAAAAAGACGCTTTACCGCCCTGATAGAAAAATCAATAAAGGAAATAGAGCAGGGTAAGTTTGAAAAAGTAGTGCTCGCCAGATCCAAAAGTATTCAGACGCCAGAAGATTTCAGCGCTCTGGCCTTCTTCAATGCGTTGATTCATGAATATCAAAATGCCTTTGTGTATTTGTCATACATTCCCGGGGCAGGCATGTGGGCTGGTGCCACGCCGGAGACATTAATCAGCATAGACAGCCATCGGCAATTTGCCACTACTGCCCTGGCCGCTACACAGCAATTCGATGCCAGTGTTGCCCCGGGCGATGTGACCTGGTCGCAAAAAGACATAGAGGAGCAAGCCCTGGTGTGTCGATATATAGTGGATTGCTTCAAAAAAATAAGATTGCGCGAATATGAAGAGATCGGCCCCAGGACGCAAATCAGCGGCAATCTTATCCATCTAAAGACGGATTATAAGGTGGATATTGACCGTGTCGGATTTGCTGAGTTGGGCTCTGTGATGCTGCAATTGCTGCATCCTACCAGTGCAGTTTGCGGACAGCCAAAGGAAATGGCTATGGACTTTATTCAGCAATACGAGGGTTTTGACCGGGCATATTATTCAGGCTATCTGGGACCGGTAAATATGATGAATGAAACGCACATTTTTGTTAATTTACGGTGCATGCAACTGATCAGGGGGGCGGCTATTCTATATGCAGGAGCCGGAATTATTGCCAACTCAATTCCCGAAAGGGAATGGAACGAAACAGAAATTAAAATGCAGACCTTGCTGAAGGTGTTGAAAAAAATGCACCCATGAGCTACTTGCAGTTCTTTTGATAGGCATCGGCGGCTCCCTCCACGTTCATTGATGCCGCTTTTTGCAAATCTACACATGCCTGCGCTTTTTGCTTCATGGTCAGCTTCAATGCCCCACGGTGCAAATAGGCCTCGCCCAACTCCGGATCGAGCCTGATGGCCGTGTTAAAATCGTTGAGGGCTGCACGAAAGAGGCTCCGCTTGTTGTGCGAGCGCCCCAACATATAGTAAGCCATGGCATTGTTGGAATCATATTCGATCACTTTTTCGGCATAATATCCAGCCGATTCATATTCGCCTTTGCGATAAAAATCCTGGCTGATGCTGAGCAATGCATTTTCGTTTTTTGAATCCAGTTGTACCACATGATTGAAATCTTCGATGGCCTTGTCGTACTGACCCAACTCCTGATGGCTTCTGCCCCGGTTGTAAATCGACTTTACATGCCGTGGGTTTAGCTCGAGGTATGCGGTATAGGAGGCAATGGCTTCTTCATATTTGCCTTGCTCAAAATACTTATCCCCTTTGACAGAATCCTGATTCTGACAAGAAAAACATATTAACAGTAGAATAAAAAAGATGAAATATCTGGAATGAAGCATGTATAAAATCTAAAAATTTGACTTAAGCGAAGTCACAATTAAGTTATTTGCTTAAAACGGATTTAAAAGAGGAATATTACCGTTAAACCGAAACATTATTTTCTCTGAGCGCGTCGTTAAGCGAGGTTTTCAAATCGGTGCTTGGTTTGCGTTGACCGATGATGATGGCACAATTGACATTGTAGTCGCCTGCCGGGAATTTTTTGGTAAAAGAACCAGGAATCACCACTGCACGCTCGGGCACATAGCCTTTGTACTCTATCGGTTCTTTGCCGGTTACATCTATTATTTTGCTGCTGGAAGTGAGGGTGACATTGGCACCCAATACCGCCTCTTTACCTATCCGCACACCTTCTACCAATATACATCTGGATCCTATAAATGCGCCATCTTCTATGATAACCGGTGCGGCCTGCACAGGTTCCAGAACACCTCCCACACCTACTCCACCGCTTAAATGCACATTTTTACCAACCTGGGCACAACTACCCACAGTAGCCCAGGTATCGACCATGGTGCCCTCATCGACATATGCGCCAATATTGATATACGATGGCATCATTACCACGCCTTTGGCAATATACGCGCCATAGCGGGCTACTGCATTGGGCACTACCCTAATGCCCTTTTTGTCATAGCCGGTCTTTAAGCGCATTTTGTCGTGGTATTCAAACGGTCCTACTTCCAGCGATTGCATTTTCTGAATGGGAAATAAAGTATAACCGCCTTTTTCACCCATTCATTCACCTGCCAACCAGTGGTTGTAGGCTCGGCTACGCGGATAAGCCCCTGATCAAGATCTTCGATAATGGTCTTGATGGCGATTTTAGTATCTTTATCATTAACAATTCACGATTGTTCCAAGCCTTTTCTATAAATTCTTTTAGTTCCATTAAAACAATGATAGTTTTGGTTTTTTATAATATGAAACCATGACCAAGAAAGTCATAGCGGTTATTTCTGTATTGAAACCAGTAGACGATACCCGTAACTTTGAGAAGGTCGCCCGATCGGTAGGCAATACAAATAAATATGATATTAATATCATAGGGTTTACACAAAAAATATTCCTACAACACCAAACATACATTTTCATCCGGTAATCAACTGCTCAAGAATGAGCATTGACAGGCTGCTGGCACCACTCAAAATATGGAGATTATTGATTAAACTAAAACCTGAAGTAATCATAGTTACATGTGCTGAGCTACTGATGGTTAGCATAGCAAACAAAATTTTATTTGGTAGTAAAGTTATATATGATGTCCAGGAGAATTACTACCTAAACATCCGCTATGCTCATACCTACCCTGCCATGCTCAGTTTGCCTTTAGCTCTACTTACCCGGGCTATGGAATCGATATGCTCCCGATGGATAGACGGGTTTATCCTTGCCGAAAGCATTTATGCCGATCAGCTCAGATTTTATAACTCCAACACAATTGTGCTTGAAAACAAGGCACTTATCCCC
The DNA here is from genome assembly GCA_012033595.1 of Cyclobacteriaceae bacterium. GTDB lineage: Bacteria > Bacteroidota > Bacteroidia > Cytophagales > Cyclobacteriaceae > JAAUQL01. The sequence goes on from JAAUQL010000012.1 coordinate 75,200, forward strand.
AAAAATGAATGGGTGCCGCCTACCAAACAAACACAGCAGTTGCAACTGGTGTATGCAGGCACTATTGCCGCGCATTATGGCGTTTTCGACGCCATCAGGTTGGTACAGTGGCTTCATGCACATCAGGTACAGGTAAATCTGACCATTGCTGGTTTTGCCGCCCAAAAGCATGTCCTGGCAAAATTGCAACAAATGACCCGTGGTGTTGATTATATCCGAATTATAGGTGGAGATACATTAGTCTCTCATCATCAGATACTTGAAAAAATGAAATTTGCTGATTTTTGTTTGCTTCCCTATCAATATAATAAAAGCACAACAGGCCGCATACCCACCAAACTGTACGAGTGCCTGGCCATGGAGATACCGGTGATTATTTCGTTAAATGATGCATGGGACAATCTGATCATTGAAAACAACGCGGGAATACGTTACGATTTTGAAACGTCTAAGGAGTTCGATTTGGCTCAACTGGATCGGCGCTTTTATGGTCATAACCGGCATAAGGAATATTTGTGGGATAGCACGTCTGACCAGTTGGTGCTTATGATCGATCAAATGGCAAAATGACGTTTTAGCCGTGGCTAATAATATTTTTAGATTAAGTAAAACATTATAAAAATGCGGGTTTGGATGCCATAAATGCCTAATTCGTGAGAGGTGGCGGAATTTTTAGATTAACCTAAATTTTTATAATATTGTAAAAAATAATTCTATGTTCGAACTTAGTTTTGCCGAAGAGAATTACCTGAAAGCCATTTACCATCTGTCTGCCGATGGCAAAAGACAGGTAAACACCAACGCCATAGCCGAACGACTTGAAACCCGTCCTGCATCGGTTAGCGACATGATCCGAAAGCTTTCTGAAAAAGGGGTGGTGACTTACGTAAAATACCAGGGCGTGAACATAACTGAAGTAGGTAAAAAGAAAGCGCTATGGGTCATCAGAAAACACCGTCTGTGGGAAGTTTTTTTGGTCAACAAGCTCAATTTTCACTGGGACGAAGTGCACGATATCGCAGAACAGTTGGAGCACATACGCTCCTCGCTCCTGATTTCGCGCCTCGATGAGTTTTTGGAATTCCCCAAGTTCGATCCACATGGCGACCCTATTCCCAATGCAGAAGGCATTATGTCCTCCAATCCCATGACGATTTTGTCCGAACTTCCAATCGGAAAAACTGCCGAATTGGTATCTATGAAAGACACCGGCGCAGTTTTTCTCAACTACCTGGATCGCACGGGCTTGAAAATCGGTTCTAAAATCAATATTGTGGATAAAATGGAATTTGATGGCTCGATGGAAATAATGGTCGATCAAGACAAAACCATGAGCATTTCGAAACAAGTGTCGGACAACCTGTTGGTGATCACAGAATAATTGATCGACAACAGTTGAATGTAAAAATCACCCATCTATAAAATCTTTACATCTATTTTTCCGTTCTTTGCATAAAATTTTGCTCCTTTTTCAACCATTGGATATCGCTTGTGTTGATAAGGCGCATTCAAATATAAAAAACAAACATATGAAATTGATAAGAATAAGAATATGCTCTGTCCTGGGTCTGTTGGTCTTACTAGCAGGATCTGTTGTAGCCCAGGAAGATTCGAAAGTGCAATGGTACAGCATAGAGGAAGTACAGGAATTGGTAAAAAAGGAACCCAGGAAGATATACATCGATATGTTTACCGATTGGTGTGGCTGGTGTAAAGTAATGGATAAAAAGACCTTTACCGACAAAGACGTTGCCGAACAGTTGAACACCAACTTTTATGCGGTTAAGTTTGATGCTGAGGGTCGTGAAGAAGTCAAATTCAAAGACCAGACCTTTAAATTCGTCGCACAGGGTTCGCGTGGATATCACGAGCTGGCTGCCACGTTGATGCAGGGAAAAATGAGCTACCCTACCTCGGTATTTTTGGACGAAAAGCTCAACCTCATCTCTCCCCTACCCGGATATTATCCGCCGGAAAAGCTTGATCCTATATTGGAATTTATAGGGGAAGATCATTACAAAACCACGGATTACGAAAAGTTTCTTTCCACAAAAGAAACAACCAATAATTGAGCCCATTGCATCACAATGAAAAGGAAGACACCATTGTTGCCCTTGCCACACCTCCGGGCATAGGCGCCATTGGTGTCATTAGACTATCAGGACCACAGGCGATTTCCATTGCCAACCTGGTTTTTAAAGGAAAAGACTTGTTGGCTCAGGCTTCACATACGATCCATTTTGGCAAAGTCATGGATGGAAAGGTAGTACTGGACGAAGTGCTTGTGGCGGTCTTTGTAGCCCCCCGTTCATTCACCAAAGAAAATGTAGTTGAAATATCGTCACATGGTTCGCCGTACATCCTGCAAAAAATCATAAACCTGCTGATAAGCCAAGGGGCGCGTCTGGCCAAAGCCGGGGAATTCACCAAGCGTGCCTTTATGAATGGCCAATTTGACCTGGCTCAAGCCGAAGCCGTAGCCGACCTGATCAACGCCGATTCGGAAGCATCGCACATGGCTGCCATGAACCAAATGCGAGGAGGTTTTTCGGAAAAAATCAAATCCCTGCGCGAAGAACTTATCCATTTCGCTTCCATGATCGAGCTGGAACTTGACTTTGCCGAAGAAGATGTAGAATTTGCCGACCGCGATCAATTGCGTGCATTAATCATATCGTTGCAGAAAGAGATAAGCCTATTGATCGAGAGCTTTAGCCTGGGTAATGTGATCAAAAACGGAGTGCCCACCGTAATAGCCGGAAAACCCAACGCTGGCAAATCGACCTTGCTCAACACCTTGCTCAATGAGGAGAAGGCCATTGTGTCAGACATCCCCGGCACCACACGCGACTTTATCGAAGATGAAATTCACATCAATGGCATCAGCTTCCGGTTTATCGATACGGCCGGTATTCGCGAGGCACGAGACAAAATAGAAGCCCTGGGCATAGAGCGGACTTTTGCCAAAATGAAAGCCGCTTCGGTGATCATCTACCTGATCGACTTGCTGGAGGAAACACTAGAAGAAATCCTCAATGAAAAAGAAAAACTTGATGCACTGGGCATTCCTTACCTTTTTGTGGGCAACAAAACAGACAAGGTTGAAGCAGAGCAACTTGAGAAGCTGGAGATACATTTCCCGGACATAATCCTGATCTCTGCCGCTAAAGACCAGCACATCGACCATCTGAAATCCAGACTCACACAACTGGTGCATCTGGATAAATTCCGGACAGGCGATACCATCGTTACCAACATCAGACATATCGAAAGCCTCACCAATACCCAGAAGGCTCTGGATGACACCATAGAAGGCATACACCGCCATGTCACTGGCGATTTCCTGGCAATGGACATCCGCCAGTCGCTCCACCACCTGGGTGAAATCACAGGAGAAATCACCACCGAAGACCTACTGGGAAATATCTTTAGTAAGTTTTGTATCGGAAAGTAGCTTCCCAAACAACTCACAAACATATCTTAACAAACCTAAAATATAGCTTAATTTCGCTATTATAGATGTTTTTAGGTTCTTTCTAACTATCCTTTTTTAGTGATATTTTGATGCTTTTTGTACCTTATTTGTACCTAATTGTTTATCTTTATATGAGGTACAAAAATGGAGAGTTAATGAAACATTTTGAAACAAAATGATACATTATGAATCAAATCTCTCCGAAATGAAAGTCAGAGATTATCATGAGTTCCAACATCAAAGTCCAAAGAATCTGCCAGCACTGCGGAAATGAGTTCACTGCCAAAACCACAGTAACAAAATACTGTGGTGACAACTGCGCAAAGAGAGCTTACAAGAAGAGAAAGAGAGAAGAAAGCATTAGTGTGTCCAATCAAGAGACACAAGAGATAGTAGCTCAACCAATCAGAGTCATACAGGAAAAAGACTTTCTTTCATTGGATGAAGCTGCCAAGCTTTTGAGTGTAAGCAGAACCACACTCTATAGGATGCGCAAAGATGGTGCTATTCAATTTGCACTTATTGGGAAGAAGAAAGTAATCTCCAGAAAATCAATCGATCAACTCTTTAACCACACGCCATGAAAGTCACACTCCGTCAAAAGAAAATATCCAAAGGCCGTGTTAGCCTTTATCTTGACTTCTACCCCGCTATAGTAGATCCACAGACCAAGAAGTCTACACGAAGAGAATTCCTGGGATTGCATCTCTATGAGAAGCCCAAGGATATTTTAGAAAGAAATCACAACAAGGAAACCAAGATACAGGCAGATAGCATCCGTTCATCAAGGCAATTGGACATCCAGCGCAATAATTATGAATTCATTTTTAAGAAAATGAAACAAGTTGATTTCCTCAAATTCTTCAAAAGACTGACTGATCAGAAATGGGATAGTGACGGTAATCATGGCAACTGGCTGAGTGCTTACAAATACCTTGAGATGTATACAAATGGAGAATGCAGCACAGCTGATATCGATAGAGACTTTTGCGAAGACTTCAAAGAGTTTCTGAAAACTACACACAGTATCAAGAGCAAAGCAAAGAAGCTCTCTCAAAATAGCCAGGCCTCCTACTTTAGTAAATTCTCGGTAGCCATTGAAGAAGCTTTCAAGAAAGACTATCTCAGCGAAAACTACATGCTCAAAATAGATCACATCAAGCAGAAAGAGACTGAACGTGAGTTTCTCACTCTTGAAGAGCTAAAGGCCTTGTATAGCACCGAATGTGAATTTCCACTCCTGAAAGTGGCAGCCATCTTTTCAGCCCTGACGGGCTTGCGATGGAGCGACCTAATAAACCTAACCTGGGGTGAGATTCAATACTCAGAAATCAATGGCCACTTCATTCGATTCATCCACGAAAAGACGGATCGGCCACAAACATTAAATATCCCACAGCAAGCGGTGGACCTTCTCGGATATCCTAAAGGTCGAGATCATAAGATATTTGACGGTCTCAAGTATTCGGCCTGGACAAACCTAAAACTTGCAGAATGGATCATGCGAGCGGGTATTATCAAGAAGATCACTTTTCACTGCTTTCGACATACTTACGCTACGCTTCAGTTGTCATTGGGTACTGATATCTATACAGTTTCTAAGCTACTCAATCATAAGAGCGTAAAGACTACACAGATTTATGCAAAGGTTATTGACCAGAAACGTAAGGAAGCCGCTGAGCGCATCCCTGATTTAGGCCTTAAGCCTGGAGGGATGAGGATTGCTTAGCTGTAATAGTTAGGACTTGATCTGACAGTGAGGCATTTTTTGCCTCTAACGAGGCAATGCGTTTTCTAAGGCATTTTCTCCCAAAATGATTTTTAAGGAAGAGGAGGTTTTATCCTCCTCAGAATCAT
>JAAUQL010000206.1 GCA_012033595.1 Cyclobacteriaceae bacterium
CGGTTTCGGCATAAGCCCAAACTTTATCACTGATGCCAATTAAATCTTGCTGATGTTTATCAACCGATTGGATCACAGCCGTTTTGTTAGGATTGGCTGCGGGCTTCTTTTTTTGACTTACCGCAGTAAGGCTTGTGCAGATCAGTATGAGGGTAAAGAGCTTTTTCATTAATCTATTTTAAAATACTTTAACGCTAAATTCAAAAAGAAATCACAAAGTTTAATACCAATCAATTAATTCATAATTTATTACTCTTATCTGTTATTACCTGTGGTAGGTTTTTCACTTTTTCGTTAATGGGAACTATGTTCTCCTCAATGACTTGATTCAATTGCTTGGTTGCCGTTTCTGTTTCCTGACTCAACTCACTTAGCCGATTCATTTGAGGTTGTGTGGGTCGGGCGGTAGCGCCATCAACTGCGTCAGCAAGATCTGAAATTTCTTCTTTTAATCGTGGACGTTGACGATAGCCCATATTAGGTGGAGGTCTGCGCAAAATTTCATCTTCATACTCTCTTAGTTTTTTAATAGCCACGTCAATTTGTTCTTGCGTAGATTTATCCACCCCCGCATCGCTGCCAGCAGCCTGTATGCGTTGCTTTAATTCTGTTAATTGTTTGATTGTTTCATCCGTGCGATTAATCAATCTATGTGTTTGCGATAATTGATCGCGCAGAGCAAGCGTAGTTTCTGTTTTCATTTTAAAATCCTGCTCACTCATTTAATACGCGGATCGGCACGAACCGTAATTTTCGTTTCTGCTGTTTGGCCATTGGCCTTTATCGTGGCCGTATAAACTCCGGGCGCAACCAAAACCGAAGTGGTGAACCGCCCCAACCACTTTTCACCGGATTATTTAATTTCTCTTCTTCCGTATAACGCAAATCCCAAATGATTCTGTTCACTCCGGCTTTGGAAACTGTATCCTTTAAGATACGAACCGTATTTCCCTTTGCATCGGTTATGGTTACGGTGATTGCGTCTTTTGGATCGTTCTTGAGATACAAATTAAGATACGCGCCAAAGTCTGGGTTCTTTGCTTTGTACGCGGCATCGCCTTGCTCTTCAATTAATCCGTAATAATTCCAAAGTGTGGCAGTGCGCGTAGCGAAGACAGCTACATCCTTCCCTGCAATAAGATTAAATTCTTCTAAAGGCTGAATGTCATCCAACACCCAAAGGCCTCGTCCGTGAGTAGCGGCTACTAAATCATGATCACGCTTATGCACACGCAAGTCTCGCACGGATACGGGCGGCATGTTGTTATTTATCTTCGACCAGCTTTTCCCTTTATCCCACGAAGCAAAAATACCGTGCTCCATACCGGCAAAAAGCAAATTCGCATTGTGTGGATCTTGCCGTATTACGTAACACCAGTCTTCGGGTAATCCGTTACTGATCTTTGTCCAGGTTTTACCAAAATCAGTAGTCATAAAAGCGTACGCTTTGTAATCATCCATACGATGTTGATCCACCGACACAAATGCAGTACCTGCATCGTGCTCACTGGCATGAATTTTAGAAACCCATGCAAACGCTGGTAAGCCCGTGATCGAACTCTTCAGGTTCGCCCAGGTTTTACCACCATCGCGCGTAAGCTGCACATTGCCATCATCCGATGCCCGCCCAGATCAACATCCTTCTGTACTGGAGATTCAGCATTGTTAAAATAGTGCAATGAAATTCTGCAGCTGTATTATCCTGATAGATTTCTCCACCTGAAGTTTTCTGTTTCGCTTTATCATTTGTTGTCAGGTCACCACTGATTTGTTCCCAGGTGTAACCTTGTCACGGCTTCTGAAAATTACATTGCCTCCTGTATAAACCGTATTCGCATCGTGCGGAGAAATGTGAATGGGCGAATCCCAATTGAATCTATATTTATGATTTTCAATGGCATCGCCTGCCGAGCCAATAATTTTTGGATACGGATGGATGGTGCGCACATTGCCGGTGTTGGTATCAACATGATAAATCACGCCTCCCTGCAAGTTCGCATAAACTTCATTCTCCTGCCCCGGAATGGGAACAGCATAGTAGCCATCGCCATAGGCAATCTGTTTCCAATCGCGTTTTAAAATTCCAACGCGATGCAACGAATTGCTCGGACCCGTCCATGTGCCGTTGTCTTGTAATCCGCCATAGACAAAATACGGATCGCGATTGTCGAGAAAGAGTTGATAGAACTGCGACAGCTCAACGTTGTTAATTGTTTGAAATGTTTTGAATCCATCATACGAAACCCGGAAGCCACCATCATCGCCACTCAAAACATGGTTTGAATTTTTTGGATCTATCCACAGTGCCTGGTTGTCGCCATGCTGTCCATCGGCAACACCTTTAAATGTACGGCCACCATCCGTTGATTTGCTCATACCCCCTGATAGGGTATATACTACTTCCGGATTAGATGGATCAACTTTTACATCGCTGTAGTAGAAAGGACGAAAGTTTATATCCCGATCGTCATTAACCATGCGCCAACTATCGCCCCGATCATCTGACCTAAACAGGGTTCCTCCCTCTTTAAATTCTGTAATTAAATAAACTGTACTCGGTTGGCTTTGCGCGATGGATACTCCTATGCGCGCCATTGGTTTATCGGGCAATCCGTTTTTATGCGAAATTTTACTCCAGGTTTTTCCGCCATCCATAGTTCTATAAAGCGCAGTCTTTTCACCACTATCATCAAAGCGCCAAGGCTTGCGGCCAAATGTCCACATGCCCGCATACATCACGCGCGGGTTATTCCATTCAATCGCAATGTCCGAGCAACCGGTTTTTTTCATCGATGTATAAAACTTTCGTCCAGGTTTTTCCGCCATCTTCCGTACGAAAAAACTCCACGATCCGTATTAGGTCCCCCATTCACGACCCATAGCGCAAACACAAGCAGCATCTGGGTTTCTTGGATCAACTACGATCCTCTTAATGCGATCGGTTTTTTCTAAACCTATATGATTCCAGGTTTTGCCACCATCAATGGTTTTATAAACACCTCTTTCATCAGATGATTTGAATAGATCACCCATTACTGCGGCATATACCACATCTGGATTTTTAGGATCGATGCGGATGCGGACTACGTGCTTAGAATCTTTTAATCCAATGTGGCTCCATGTCTTTCCGGCATCTACAGATTTATAAACGCCCTCGCCAAAAGATACATTACCTCGCACTGTTTTTTCGCCACCGCCTACATACAACACGTTGTTATCCCATTCACTCACAGCTACAGCTCCAATAAGAATTTCCGAAAAAACCAATCAGAAATATTCTCCCACGTGCCACCACCATCAGTTGTTTCCAAACACCACCACCAACAGAGCCCATGTAAAAAAGATTAGGCTTACCTGGCACACC
>JAAUQL010000207.1 GCA_012033595.1 Cyclobacteriaceae bacterium
GGTCATGAAGAAGGACATTGTTAAATTTCAAAAACTTAACTAAAAATTTTATTCTGTAAAAAAAATTACGAGTGTTAAGTCAAATATGATATTTCAGGTTAACCACCCAGCTGTTGCCACGTGACAGATTGGCCTTGACATAACACCAGAGCCAATTACTATCATCGCATTACAGGGCATAGCGTGACGGCAATCAGGTGACCATTCCTGAAGATTACTTGCCCAAAGATTATGAAGCGCCTTATTTTAGAGTGAAAGATGTGAAGAAAAAAGAATGATTGCCTTCATGCTAATAATTAAAGCATTACCTTTTTATTTGATTTTACCACGAAGTTTCACAAAGTGCTCACACAAAGTTTCACAAAGCAGATTTTTTTGTGGAACTTCGTGAAAAACTTAGAGATACTTTGTGGTTGATTAATAAATTAAACTTCATTTGGTGCATTAGGTTTTATTATTGAAAATGTTCCTTTAAATTAGCTACAAATAGTGGGTCATTTTTCCCAAGTTTACTTTTCTGCTTTCGTAAATTTTACGTCTCTTACAAATTGCATGTCTCCCCAAAGATACTTGTTTCCCTTGGTTCCTTGTGTAGCTTTCATTCTTCGCTGTAGTCGGGTGATTTCAATTTCTGATGCTTCTCTTCGTTCACCTAATTCTCCATATAGTTTTATCGCGGGATAAGAGTTGAACCTGCCTTTAAAAAGCGATTTCACCCAAAACCAGGTATTACTGTTTACAGCTAATACACATATTTTATTGTTGTATTGGGCATGTTGTGGCAGTTTTGTTAGGTATTTTTCAAAATAAAAACCGGTTCGATTTCTATTTAAAAAAAGTGAACCAATTGGCGTAATGGTAGGGTGGTTGTCTTTGTCAACTGATGCAATTGAAACATAAAAGTTTGAGCGAAAACTTTTGTTAAAATGCTTTCTTATTTCAAGCCAGTCCTTAACCAAATCCATATTTCTCAGGTTTCATAGTAAACTGTGATAAATTTAATGGATTCGTTGTACTTAATGAGATGTTTGTATAAAAAAAACATCCGAAGACTGATGCCTCCGGATGCCAAAATCTAGGTTAATAATGAGCATATTCTAAATGACTCTTTGAAACTGATTCTTCTTTGTTAATCCTCTCCAGTTCAACAGTAAAATGCCTTAAAACAGGAGCTTCTTTAAGAATCTTCAATCCATTTGTTATTTTCTCTCTTCTATCATATACATTTTTCAAAGCAACAGCCACGTAATCAATGTGATTATCAGTGTAGGTTCTTCTTGGAATGGCCAATCGGACCAATTCCAAATCAGGATACCTGTTTTCCCTTGTTACAGGATCTCTGTCCGCCATAATCGTACCAATTTCTACTGCACGCACACCAGCCTCAATATAAAGCTCAATGGCCAGTGTCTGCGCTGGGAACTCTTCTCTTGGAAGGTGCGGCAAAAACTTTACCGCATCCACAAAAATGGCATGCCCCCCAAAAGGTTCCTGAACAGGAACTCCATATTCCTTTAATTTATCACCCAAATAAGCAACCTGTCCTATACGATTTTCCAAAAAATCAAATTCTGTTACTTCGTAAAGGCCTTGCGCTAAGGCGTTCATATCTCTACCGGCCATTCCACCGTAAGTAATAAAACCTTCGTATAAAATATTAAAAACCGATGCCTGGTTAAACAGCTCTTCATCTTTCATGGCAATAAAGCCCCCAATGTTTACTACAGCATCCTTTTTGCTCGACATGGTCATACCATCGGCATAACTAAACATTTCGCGTACAATTTCACGGATGCTTTTGTTTATGTAACCTTCTTCTCTTTGTTTAATGAAATAGGCATTTTCAGCAAACCTGGCAGAATCAAAAATTACTTTTCTTTGATATTTATCAGCAAGTGCTCTTACATCTTTTAGATTTTTCATTGAAACCGGCTGACCACCTGCAGTATTACAGGTAATTGTCATTATGATGAAAGGTATTTTATCTAAAGAGTTGTTTGCTAGTACCTTTTCCAGTTTGTTTATATCAACGTTTCCTTTAAAGGGATGCTGAATACTTGTGTCAAATGCTTCAGCAATAGCACAGTCTACAGCAGTTGCTTTTCTGAATTCAATATGTCCCTTTGTGGTATCAAAGTGAGCATTACCAGGTATCAAATCGCCTTCTTTAACCATTGTTGAAAAAAGTACGTTTTCAGCTGCACGTCCCTGGTGTGTTGGAAGGAAATAATCAAAACCGGTAATTTCTTTAATTGCATTTTTCATCTTGTAGTACGAGGATGAACCTGCATAACTTTCATCACCAAGCATCATTTCCGACCATTGTTTATCGCTCATAGCTCCTGTGCCAGAGTCAGTTAGCAGGTCAATAAATACCTGTTCGCTTTTAAGATTGAAAAGGTTGTATTTTGCGGTTTTTATCCATTCTAAACGTTCTTCGCGAGTACTTTTGCGAATAGGTTCTACCATTTTTATTCTGTATTCTTCTGCAAAAGGAAGTTTCATATCTTTCTGTATTTTAAATTAAAGATTTAAAAATATATTCAGGCATATTGGTTCAAACATTGACCAATTCTGTCAGCCCTAATTCTATAAATCAGGTTTGGAAAACTCTAATTAGAAATAAAAATGCTATTAATAAATACTTAATAAGTAAATATTAAATGGCTTAGATACAGAAAGATGGAATTAGTTATCTCGGTCTTTGATATTGAGATACCTCAATTTGGGGATTACTTTATATAGAATAAAAAATCTCATCAGTACAAATTTATATATTCTAATAAAAACACCGTCCGCACCACATAGCCCAACTCACGGAAAGCTTGGTACAAGCGATTCTTCCGACTGTAACTGCCCAACTTCTGCAACAACGTTGACGGCAATAGCTTTCCGGCCTTTACCGACAGCACCACTCGCATCAAATCCTGCCAATGCGTCGCGTCGAGTCCGCGGGCGACTTCGGAGGGGCAGAAAGTCTTCGTTGGCCCGCGCGTTTCGGCAAGCTTGAGAATGGCTGCTCGGATTTCGTCAGGCGGCTTCATGAGCAATTGGCACGACCGGGGCAGGGCGACCGCCGGCAACTCGCGAAGCTGAGCGGGTTGAAGATTCGATTCCGTGACGGCGGCCGTGTCGCCGGTCGGGCCAGCTGGGCACGGTCGAGGGAGCCGATCTCGGCCGTCGTCCCGAAGGTCCCGTTTTTGGTGAAGCGCCCGGCGCGTCCGGCGATCTGCGCCATCTCGGCGGGCGACAGGGTGCGCAGCACGCGACCGTCGAACTTGCGAGTCGCGGCGAAAGCGACATGATCGACGTGCATGTTCAGGCCCATGCCGATGGCGTCGTGGCCACCAGGTAATCG
>JAAUQL010000208.1 GCA_012033595.1 Cyclobacteriaceae bacterium
GGTCAGCGATACCGACGCGCCCGACAGCCGGTGGCCCGCCATGGTATATGGACTATAGTTGACGCTATGGCTGCCAGAAGCGCGTGGCGACCCATTTGTAGCGCGGTGCAAAGCTGAAATTGTTGAAAGGCTGGGTATTTCACCTTATATATGGGGTGCCGTACTTCAGCTAGCGCATGATGTGATGGGGTTTTATATAAAGTAATTGGACTTAGCTGGATTTTTTTATGAGGCATGGAAGTCACTGCCAGGCATATGCGGGCTAAGACTCACTCTTTGGCAAGCTTTTGACTGTGCGTTGGCTTAAGCGAGGCAATGTGTATGGCTGTGAAGCGTGGGTTTTATGTCGTAATGTTTCTGTTATTACGCTGCTTTCTGTTTGTAAAGATGTTCCTGAAATTCTACAAACAGTCGGCTGATATTTGCCACGTCTCCCAATATTCCTTTGGCGTCTTCCAATGATTGATACTTGTTTGTCAGCAGTATTGGCAGTTTCTCCTGGTCGAGTTCGTCCACTCCTGTGTCAACGTACTTGCTCAACACGAATGCGATAAATTCTCTTTGCTTGTCGTTGAGTAAAGCGAAGATGGTCGCTTCTGCTGCTTTGGCTCTCGCTTCTCTGGTCATTGCGATATAGTCTCCATTGAAAACGTATTCCAAAACATCATACAAGTCGCTTTTCTCCATGTCTACCAACTTTTGTAAAGTCAGTAAGTCATCCTTTGGAAAACCTGCTGCGTCTAAGTTTTCAAGCAAAGTTTTTCGAGTCAGCGGATTGCTCCACAGTTTCCGCAACTCTTCTTCGTCTTTAAATAGTTTGGGTAATTCTCCAAACAGATTATTCAAAAATTCTTCGGCTGAAATGGGTTTGCCGTCTGCGCTCCAAAAGGAAGTAGAAACCATGTGTTTAATTTCTCTTTCTTTTCCATTGCGAAGCTTTATTTTAATCTTCTTTTTTCTTGGTCTTGACTCGTCAGGGTCTTCAACATCTGGCTTTTCCTTAGGTTCAGGTGTTGGATAAGGTTTCGGTTCTCTCGGCTCAGGCTCTAAAGGTTCTCCATCCCATTCCGGATCAGAGAAATGTTTGTAAGCATCTACAAAGTCGTAAATGGTGAAAAACTCTTTGCCGTCAAATAGGCGTGTGCCACGACCAACGATTTGTTTAAACTCAATCATGGAATTGACAGGACGAAGCAATACAATATTCCGAATGTTTCGCGCATCAACTCCCGTTGAGAGTTTTTGCGAAGTGGTCAGGATGGTTGGCAATGTCTTTTCGTTATCCTGAAATTCCCGCAACAATCTTTCGCCTTCTTCACCGTCATTTGCAGTTACCCGAACGCAATAAAAAGGGTCTTTACTTTTGGCGTTTTGATTGACCAAATCGCGAATCAACGCGGCATGTGCTTGATTTGCTCCGAAAATGATGGTCTTTTCGTTTTGATTGGCTTCATCTAAAAAGATGTTTACCCTTTTTGCTTCTCGTTCTACAATTTCAATGCTGCGGTTAAAGTCCTTTTCTTCATAGAGTTTACCTTCTTCAATTTCGCCTTCTACTATGGTATCATCAGAAGTATAGCGGTAATCGTCCAAAGTGGTTTTAATGCGTTTTACTTTGAATGGCGTTAAGAAACCGTCATTGATGCCTTCTTTCAGCGAATAGATGTAAACAGGTTCGCCAAAGTATTTATAGGTGTCTACATTGTCATCTCGTTTGGGTGTAGCGGTTAAACCCAACTGAACTGCTGGACTGAAGTATTCCAAAATGCCCCGCCAATTGCTTTCGTCATTTGCTCCACCACGGTGGCATTCGTCAATAATGATAAAATCAAAATAGTCTTTGGGATATTCCCCGAAATAGGGAGCAGGTTGGCCTTCTTCATCCGTGCCGCTCATAAAGGTTTGGAAAATGGTGAAGAAAATGCTACCGTTGGTTGGCACTCTTCCTTTCTTCTTTATCTCACTGGGCTTTATCCGTACCAAAGCATCTTCAGGAAATGCAGAAAAGGAGTTAAATGCCTGATTGGCCAAAATATTTCTGTCGGCTAAAAACAAAATCCTAGGTCTGCGGCTTCCGTCTCGCTGCAAGTTCCAACGGGTTTGAAACAATTTCCATGCGATTTGAAAAGCAATGGCCGTTTTTCCTGTTCCTGTGGCAAGCGTGAGCAAAATGCGTTCACTGCCGCTTGCCAATGCTTCCAAGGTGTTTTTTACGGCTATTTCCTGATAATAGCGTAACTGCCAAGTACCGCTTTTATCTTCAAAGGGAACATTGGCAAACTTTTCTCTCCATTCGTTTTGTTCAGCAAAGGTTTTATTCCAAAGTTCTTCGGGGCTTAGAAAGTCTGTTACCAAACCTTCTTCGCCCGTAAGCATGCAGATTTGGTAAATGGCTTTGCCGTTGGTGCTGTAGGTGGTTTCTAATTGCAGTTTCTCGGCATATTGCTTGGCTTGCATCACACCTTCGCCCACTTCCAATTCATCACTTTTGGCTTCTATTACGGCTAACTTGATGCCTTTATGTACTAAAATGTAATCGGCAATTATCTTTCGACCTCTTCCGCCACCTGACTGAATTTGACCTTCGGTAATGCGGTATTCTCGAAGCACTTTAGAGCCTTCTACCACGCCCCAACCGCAAGCCTTTAGCTTGGGGTCAATTAGTTCTGCACGGGTTTCAGCTTCGTTCATTTGTCTGAATTATGATTTTTAGGATTGCTTGATTTTAGGATTTGCCTTGATGTAATCTTTATTTTCAGGATGATTGACATTATACACTCTTTTAAATTCAAGACTTTTTGCTCCAAAATTTATCAATAAACCTATGGGTAAGTTATATGCCTGGCAGTAGTTCATGGCTTGGGCCAAATGAACTTCTTCAAGCTTGATTAATGCCTTCAATTCAACCATGATCAAATCCTCCACAAAAAAATCAACCCTGCGCGTACCAATATCAACTTCCTCATAAAAAATGGTCATTTCCATTTCTCGCTGAAACCCTAAGCCTTGCTTCTCCATTTCAATCGCCAACGCTCTTTGATAAATAACCTCCTGAAAGCCATTACCCAAAGTACTATGAACCTTCATTGCACAGCCAATGATTTTATGAGTTATTTCTTCGTTTTTCATACTTTTTTCTTTTTGTCAGAATTATGATTTTTAGGATTTGATGATTGTAAGATTTCTTTTTTCTACTTTCCATAAATCCTATCATCTTTTAATCTTTGAAATCCTAATTCTGACATTTCCCCAACCGCAAGCCTTTAGCTTGGGGTCAATTAGTTCTGCACGGGTTTCAGCTTCGTTCATTTGTCTGAATTATGATTTTTTAGGATTTGATGTATTGTAAG
>JAAUQL010000110.1 GCA_012033595.1 Cyclobacteriaceae bacterium
GTAGGATGACCAGGATTTAGTAAAAAATATCAATCGCGTCCCATAAAGCAATGATCCTCATAGTTCCATGCCAGTAGCTGGCAGATTGCCACACTCCGCGAAAAGCTCCGTTCGCAATGACGAAGAAGCGCTGGCGCCTTTTATGAACTGTCTGAACCAGGATGTGCAGGATAGCAGGATGACCAGGATTAGTAAAAATTATAAATGGCTTCCCATAAAGCAATGATCCTTATAGTTCCCGGCCAATAGCTGGCAGATTGCCACACTACGCGAAAAGCTTCGTTCACAATGACGGAGAAGAGCTGGCGCCTTTTATGAACTGTCTGAACCAGGATGTGCAGGATAGCAGGATGAACAGGATTTAGTAAAAAATATAAATCGCTTGTCATAAAGCAATGATCCTCATAGTTCCATGCCAGTAGCAGGCAGATTGCCACACTCCGCGAAAAGCTCCGTTCGCAATGACGGAGAAAAGCAGGCGCCATTGCAAACTGTCTGAATCAGGATGTGCAGGATTGCAGGATGACCAGGATTTGTAAAGATTATGATTGAAAATTTCCCTTACCCTCCATTTAGCATATCCTAAAACCTTGCTGTAAAGAAATACGTAGGAATACGTAATAAATACGTATAAATACTTAGTTTGTATAAAATATTTCGTTAAGTTTGCTTACGTAAATCAACGCTCCGACGGGCTTTCAATTCCATTGTTCATTTAAATATCAACGACATGAGTAAAATTGCAAAAGCAACAATAATCAGCCTCTTCAACTTTAAGACGCCTCAAATGAAAGCTTTCCACATGTCCTGGATCGCATTCTTCCTTTGTTTTTTTGGATGGTTCGGCATTGCACCATTGATGGCCGTGGTGCGGGAAGAGCTCGCCCTCACCAAGTCGCAGATTGGCAATACCATTATCGCCTCGGTGGCGATTACCGTAATCGCCCGTCTGCTCATTGGCTGGTTGTGCGACAAGTACGGGCCTAGGCTCACCTACACCTGGCTGCTGGTTCTGGGGGCATTTCCGGTCATGTTCATTGGCCTGAGCAATAGTTATGAGTCGTTTTTGCTCTTCAGGCTGGCCATTGGGGTGATCGGTGCTTCTTTTGTGATCACGCAATATCACACCTCGGTCATGTTTGCCCCCAATGTGGTGGGCACGGCCAATGCCACTACTGCCGGATGGGGCAACCTGGGCGGGGGTGTTACGCAAATGGCAATGCCACTGGTTTTTGCGGGCTTCGTTGCCCTGGGCTATATCGATACCACGGCATGGAGGTACGCCATGGTTGTACCGGGTGTGGCCCTCATTATTACCGGTTTTTTATATTATAAACTGACGCAGGACACCCCCGAAGGCAATATTGCCGATCTGAAAAAATCAGACCCCGACTACCAGATGAAAGCCGCGGAGAAGAAGGGGGCTTTTATGGCAGCGCTCAAAGATTATCGGGTTTGGGGTCTGTTTCTGATCTACGGTGCATGTTTCGGCGTGGAGCTCACCATCAATAACATCGCCGCAATTTATTATATGGATTATTTCGCACTCGACCTCAAAACTGCCGGACTCATTGCCGGACTCTTTGGGCTGATGAACCTGTTTGCCAGGTCTTTGGGAGGTCTTTTTGGCGATAAATTCGGTATCAGGTTTGGTCTGAAAGGCCGGGTGTATTTTTTGTTCGTCATCTTGTTGCTCGAAGGGGTGATGCTCATTGTGTTTTCGCAAATGAGTGTTTTGCCTATGGCCATTTTTAGCATGATATTATTTAGCCTATGCGTACAAATGTCAGAAGGCGCCACATTTTCAGTAGTCCCGTTTGTCAACAAAAAAGCCATAGGAACCATATCGGGCATCGTGGGCGCGGGCGGCAATGCTGGTGCTGTGCTGGCAGGCTTTCTTTTCAAAAGTGAGTCGCTCACGTACCCCGAGGCCCTGCTGATACTTGGTGTGGTGGTGGCAGGTATTTCATTTCTGGCTTTTGCAGTGCGATTTACGGAAGCTGATGAAAAGGAAACCAAACTGGAAATGGATGCTTCGCTGGCTTCGCGCCACAAGCTAACCCCCGCCTTTGTGAAGAGTTGAAATCAGACGCGGGAAGAAAGAAGACCGAAGACGTATCCTGTTCCGACTCCGGTCTTATAACTAAAATTGACCCCTTTACCCTATTAAAAACTGTATGATCACCGGAAAATATAGCACTTATAAATCGACCTGTTCTTACTGTGGTGTGGGTTGCGGATTGGAAGTGAAAAAGGACTGCAAAGGCAAAATAGAAGTGACTGGCGATTCGGATCATCCGGTTAATGGAGGCATGCTATGCTCCAAGGGCATGAATCTTCACTACACCATGATGGACCATGCCGACCGCCTGCTATACCCGCAGATGCGCTGGAACCGCTACAGTGAGCTCAAGCGTGTCGATTGGCAAACGGCCATCAAACGTGCCGCTGCGGTTTTTAAATCCATCATCGCCAATCATGGACCCGATTCGGTAGCTTTTTATGTTTCAGGGCAGTGCCTTACGGAAGAATATTACCTGGTGAACAAACTTGCCAAAGGCTATATCGGCACCAACAATGTCGATACAAATTCCAGACTGTGCATGAGCAGTGCGGTGGCAGCCTATGCGCAAATGCTGGGTGAAGATGCCCCGCCTTTTTCTTACCGCGACATAGAACTGGCCGATTGCTTCGTGATCGCGGGTGCCAACCCGGCCTGGTGCCACCCGATTCTTTTTCGCCGCATAGAAGCCCGCAAGGCAGCCGACCCGGGCGTGAAGATTATCGTGATCGATCCGCGAAAAACCCAGACCTGCTCCAATGCCGACCTGCATTTGCAGATTAACCCCGGCAGCGATATTTATGTGTACAATGCCATAGGCAAGCTGCTCATTCAAAACGGAGCGATCGATTATGAATTTGTGCAAAACCATGTAGAGGGTTTCGAAGCGTATAAAAAATCCGTGATGCCCCTGCGGATAGAAGAAGCGGCAGCCATCTGCGGGGTGGAGGAACATGAAATAATAAAAGCCGCCCAGTTTATTGCCGACTCCAACGCCATGCTCACCATGTGGGCGATGGGACTCAATCAGAGCGTGATAGGGGTGGAGAAGAACAAAGCGCTCATCAGTCTCAACCTGATTACCGGACAAATTGGCAAGCCCGGGGGCGGGCCCTTTTCCCTTACCGGCCAGCCCAACGCCATGGGAGGTCGCGAAGTCGGCGGTATGGCCACATTGCTGCCTGCCCACCGCAAGCTGGCAGACCCGGCTGCTCGCCGCGAAGTCGCAGATTTTTGGGGTGTGGACAAGATCCCATCCATCCCGGGCATGACGGCCACCGAGATGATCGACGGTCTTGAAGCCGGCAGGCTCAAGGCGATATGGATCATTTGCACCAATCCACTGGTGAGCCTGCCAAATCTCAACAGGGTAGAGTCAGCGCTGCAAAAGGCAAAATTTGTGATCGTGCAAGACATATCATCATCGGCCGATACACTCCAGTACGCCGATCTGGTACTGCCCGGTGCGGGGCATTTCGAAAAAGAAGGCACCATGACCAACTCGGAGCGGCGCATAAGCTACCTGAGCAAAGTCATCGAAGCACCGGGGGAGGCCTTGCCCGATGGCGATATTTTAATCCGCTTTGCCAGAGAAATGGGTTTTGCAGGTTTCGATTTTAAAAATCCGTCGGAGGTTTTTAATGAGCATTGCCAGCTCACCAAAGGCACCAATACGGACATTAGCCACCTGAGCTACGACAAATTGAAGCGACAGGGCACCATGCAATGGCCTGTAACCGCCGCCAGGCCCAATGGTACAGAGCGCCTATTTGAAGATAAAAAATTTTATACCCTTACGGGAAAAGCGCAGCTTTTTCCATTGTCGCAGCCCGCTAACAGGTCAGCGATGCCCACTGAAGCGTTTCCCCTCATCCTCACCACAGGACGGATCAGAGACCAGTGGCACACCATGACCAAAACCAAAAAGGTGAGCAAACTCAATCAGCACATCGACAAGCCTTTCCTGGAAATCCATCCCGATGATGCCCTTGTCAGGAACATTAGCAATGGCGAAATGGTTACCATCTGCAATGACAATGGCCAGGTGACGGTTGGCGCCAAAGTGACCGGCAACATCAAGAAGGGTGTGGTCTTTTTGCCGATGCATTGGGGCAAAGTGCTCAAAAATACCAGCGGGCGTGCCAATAACCTCACTTCAGACCTTATCGATCCGACCTCCAAAGAGCCGGATTTTAAGTTCGCCGCCGTGCAGGTGCGCAAATTTGCCAAAGTGCGTGAGAAGATCATCGTAGTGGGGGCTGGGGCAGCGGCTTACCGATTTATCATGAGCTACCGAGAGCGCAACCGGCTGGATGAAATACAGGTTTTTTCGAACGAGCCATATCCTTTTTATAATCGGGTATTGCTGCCTGAATATATCAATGGACATTTCGACTGGGAAAAATTGCTCAAAATCCACCATGGTCAGTTGGAAAAAATGGATATAGACCTGCGCAACAATTGCGGGATCATTTCCATCAACAAGGTTGATAAATGGGTAGAAGACAACAATGGCGCACGGCATCAATACGACAAGCTGATATTGGCCACGGGTAGCCGGGCCTTTGTGCCCAAAGATGCTCCCATGGGGTTGCCCAATATCTTTACCATGCGCATGCGTCACGATGCCGACAGCCTGAGGGAAAAATTACATCCCGGAGCCAGCGTGCTCATTATCGGTGGTGGATTGTTGGGTCTGGAGCTGGCCGCAGCCCTGCGCGAGATGGACATTCAGATATCGATAGTGCAGTTGGGGGGGCGGCTTATGGAGCGGCAGATCGATGCGCTGGCCGGGCAATTGCTTTTGGAAATAGCAGATGAAAAAGATATCAATGTGTATCTCAACGACCAGGTACAGCATATTACTCTCGAAGAAAACAGGCTCAAAGCACAGTTGCGAAGTGGGGCGGAATTGCGTGCCGATGCAATAGTATATGCAGTGGGTACGAGGCCAAATATCGAATTTGCATCAGGGGCCGGACTGGAAAGTGGGCGTGGGCTCATTGTAAATGACCACCTGCAAACCAACGACGAGCACATCTTTGCTATTGGCGAAATCGCCGAGCACCGCGGCAGACTGTATGGCATCACTTCAGCGGCAGAGCAGCAGGCCGACATAGTGGCCAACTATCTCCAAGGCGATATCTTTGCGGTGTATAAGGGATCGGTGCTCATGAATATTCTTAAGTTTTCGGACTTCGACCTGTGCTCAATTGGGCTATCGGAAATTCCCGTAAACCAGGATGGATACGACGAAATCCTTTTTATTGATAAATCAATGCGCTATTATAAAAAGTGCATTATCAAAGACGACCGCTTGGTGGGCGCTATTTTAGTGGGCGATAAGACGGAATTTGCAGAATTTAAAAATCTGATCGAAAACAAAATTGAGCTCTCTGAGCGGAGAATGGAGTTGTTGCGCTCCGGTAAAAAGGGAGAATCGCTGCTTGGCCCGGTGGTCTGCACATGCAATAATGTGGGCAAGGGCAACCTGCAGGGCAAGATAGACGCAGGGATCAACTCGCTCAACGCCTTATGCCAGGCCACAGGTGCAGGATTGGGCTGTGGCAGTTGCAAGCCCGAAATACAGGAGATGCTGCAGCAAAGCAATGAAATGGTAGCGGTGTGAATGGAAATGCAGCGATTAAAGCAGAAATGCATCCAAATTCCTGAGGTAATCATGACAAGTTCTTTTGAGAAGGTGATTTATGGTATTTTTGATAAATGCCTTTTGCAAAGAGATTGGATTTGGAGCATGGCAGGCATTTTTGAAAGAAAGCCGATTTGAAGTTCAATTCAAGACATAATAAAATGGAGAAATGAAAACTAAATGTATCATAGCAAGCATGCTCCCCCGCCAGCAGACGTATGGTTTTAGATAGGAGGTGAGTGATCAAAAACTTGAAATAAATAATTTTCGAAGGAAAAGGACAAATGAAAGATAAAAACGAATTGATCAGAGTGTTTGCGAAGGGCGGGATATTGTCACCGGCGGATTTGCTGGGGATTATGGAAATATCCAGGAAGCTGGGCAACGACCATGTGGCTTTCGGCTCAAGGCAGGATGTTATTTTTCCTTCAAATGGAAATACGCCTGAGAACATTGCCGAAGCATGCATGTCCATCGACATTGGTTATGAAATTGGTACCGACAATTCTGTTTATCAAAACATCATTAGCTCTTATGTAGCCGTGAATGTAGTCGATACCACTACCTGGGTAAAAGAAGGGGTATATCAAATTATCATAGACGACTTCGAATATTTGCCCAAGCTCAAGATTAATATTGTCGATCCGGCACAGAGCATCGTACCGCTTTTTACCGGCGAAATCAACTTTATTGCCAGTCCTCAGGAGCATTATTGGTTTTTGTATATCCGCAATCCCAACCAGGACAATAAGCTGGAACGATGGCCCCGCCTGGTCTATAGCCAGGATATCGCCAAGGTGGCTCAGACAGTGGAAGAAACCATCATCAACAATCCGAAGTTTGTGGTGGAAGAGCTTTATATGGTGCTTCAAGGCAAAATAAAGGTGAACTATAGAAAGATCGAAACCCCGTTGGAAACACCTGAACCCAACTTTCCTTATTACGAAGGAATCAATGCCCTCCTCAACAATCGCTACTGGCTCGGATTGTATTGGCGAAACAATCAGTACAACCTCGACTTTATGAGCGCAGCATGCAGGCTATGTCAGCAGACGGGTATTGGAAAAATCAGCATTATTCCCTGGAAATCATTTATCGTGAAGGGCATCAAAGCCGAAGACCGACTGCGCTGGGAAAAACTGATGGGAAAGTACGGTATCAATATGAGACACTCATCGCTGGAGCTCAACTGGCATTTGCCTGTATATGACCAGGAGGCGCTGGATTTGAAGCGCTTTCTCACCAAAGAGCTCGACCATGAAGACATCAGTACCTTCGGCCTGACTTTTTCCATCAAAACCCACCGCAATTATTACTGGTTTACCTCGGTGGTGATAGAGCGCAATCTGGAAAAAAACATGGCATTGGAAGAATGCTACAATATCTTGTATGCCAAAGATTTCAACCCCAATCATACAGCGTATTTTACGTATGCCAAGGCGGTAAAAAAGGAGGTGATCCCCGCCCTGCTCATAGAGCTCAGCAAACTATATTTCAGGCAGCTCAATCCTGAAAAAGAAACCCCTGCCGCTGCCAAAACGGCCAAAGAAACAGAATCCGTTTCCGAAAGCTACCAGTGCAGCAACTGCCTGACGATCTACGACACATCTACCGGCGATCCTCTGGCTGGCGTCAAAGCAGGTACTTTGTTTGGTCAGTTGCCCGACAACTACCAGTGTCCGGTTTGCGATAGCGGCAAAGAATTTTTTAAGCCTTTGTATTCAATGGTAAAGTAAGCACAGAATGTTTTCCAGACTTTTTCAATGCTTTTTCTGTTCGCAGATGGCCTTCAGCTTTTGCAGACCCGACCCAAAATCTTTATCCATGTTTTTTTCAAAATTCATAAACAGCTTCATCATGTTCATAGGGTAGGGCATTTGGCTTTCAAAACCCCAGGTAGTGATGGTGCCCTCGTTGCCTTCGTCCAGTTTGATGTAGGCATCGGCCTGGCTCTTGAATGGCTTTAAAAATTCCAATTTGGTTTTGAGCTGCTCGGGAGGATCAAGCGCCACAATTGTCTGGCGGCCTTCACCCACATTTTTGGCATCACTTTTCCAGTGTTGGGTAGCTCCAACGGAGCCATCCACACCGGTGAGCGAACGTTCCATATGTGGATCGCGTTCGTTCCAGGGGCTCCATTTGTCCATGGCCGCAAGTGTACTCACATTTTCCCATACCTTAGTAGAGGGAGCATCGATCAGGATGCTTTTTTCATAATTCAATTCCTTTGAAATAAACAATGGAACAATGAGCACTACGGCCACAATGATGAGGAAAACATAAAGAAATAGCATAGGAGTGGTGGTTAGCAGGTGGTTTATGGTCTTAAACAGTCGCTTAATTTAATGCTAAAAAGTATCGCTTCCAATATTTTCTTTGCTGAAGTAAGCGGAAAATCCTAGCTCACGGATTAGTTGGTGTATCTTTCCTGCCAATATCACCTCAGTCCGAAGGGTTTTTCCATTTGATATTGCATCCAATACTGGGAATTTGATCAGTGGGCACAGGACGGCCTGCGATCAGGCAATCGAGCGCATTTTTCAAATCTTTGCCGGTGACGGGAATATCGTTTTTGGGTCGAGAGGCATCAAATTGACCTCGATATGCGCATCGGAGGGCTGCATCAAATACAAAGATATCAGGTGTACATGCCGCATCATATGCTCTGGCCACATTCTGGCTTTCGTCATACAAATAGGGAAAAGGATAGCCAATATGCTCTGCATGGCTTTTCATGCGTTCAGGGCTGTCTTGCGGATAGTTTGTTACATCGTTGGAGCTGATAGCAACAAAGGAAACCCCTTTTGGCTGATAGGTATTGGCCAGGTGTACCAGCGTAGTATTGATGTGAAGCACATAGGGGCAGTGATTGCAAATGAACATAACCACAGTAGCCAGATCACCTTTCAACAAATCCAGGGATTTAACTTTTCCGGAAACGGTGTCGTACAGCTCAAATCCCGGAGCTAAGGTGCCGAGGGGCATCATGGTAGAAGGGGTAGCAGACATGGTATTCTTAATTGGTAGGTTTCAAAGCTATATAATATTGGTGAAATAGAAAAAGCCAGCCTCATGCTGCCAGATTATAGCATCAATTGCCAATAGCCCACGTCTATCCATTTTTCGAATTTGTATCCCACCTCCGGAAAATGCGCCACTTTTTTGAAGCCAAATTTTTCGTGGAGGGCGATGCTGGCTTCGTTTGGCAGCGAAATGCCTCCGATGAGGGCATGGATATTTGTAGGCTTGAGCAGGTCAATCAATGCCCCATACAGGGCACTGCCTATTCCCTGTCTTTCCGCACCTTTTTTTAGGTACACCGTACCTTCCAGCGAAAAGCGGTACGAGCGCCGCACTTTCCAGTCGGCGGCATAGGCATAGCCCATAATTTGCCCTGCTGATTCGTACACTATCCAGGGGTATTTTTTGGTAATGGCTGCTATCCGATCGCTCATTTCAGTGGCATTTAGCGCTTCTTCTTCGAAAGTGACAATCGTATGGGCTACATAGTGGTTGTAGATAGCTGCGATTTGCGGGGCGTCGCTCAATACGGCGTTTCTGATCATTTTTGTTGTGAAAAACAGGTTGAAAATTTTGGTCGAAAATTAATTAAAAAGATTTAGAACAAAATCATTGATAAGTCATTTTAGTTGTTAACTATTCAATAAAATATGTATTTGATAAAATTATTATCTGTAAACTTGCTATTATGTTAAAAATTTAGTAATATAGATGACCTTTTGCAAAAGGCTTAAAATTGCCTGGACTGCTGAGCAATTTATCCCCAAAGTTAGAATAGCTGCTTTTCGCCTTTAGCGGAATAAAGGAGACATAGTTACCATTGGATCACAAATTTTTATGACTTTTTATGGCTGATTTAAATTTTAAGAGCTACACGACCGCAGGTTTTTATGATGAGATGATCGACGAACATGGGGCGGTCAGGCCACACTATTCGCTGTTTATGGAAAGGCTAAAGAAAATGGGCTGGAAAAAGCTCAACTTTCTGCAGCATTCTACTGACAGGGCGCAGCTATCCATGGGCATGACCTTTAATGTGTACAGCGACAATCAGGGCGTAGAGCGTATTTTGCATCTCGACATCATACCACGGATCATCAATGGTCGCGATTGGAGTTTTTTAGAAAAGGGCCTTCAGCAGCGGATTTTGGCGCTAAACCACTTTATCGGCGACTTGTACCATGAGCAAAAAGTGCTGAAGGACAAGATCATCCCCAAAGAACTGGTCCTGTCGAGCGCCAGCTATCTGAAGCAATGCATAGGCCTGAAACCACCCGAAAATGTGTGGTGTCACATTACGGGCACGGATCTGATCAGGGGTGGCGACGGTCAATATTATGTATTGGAAGACAACCTCCGATGTCCGTCGGGTGTGTCGTACATGCTCGAAAACAGGGAGATTCTGAAACGAACCTTTCCCGAATTGTTCGAAAAACTTCGCGTAAGACCGGTCTATGATTATTCGCACAGCTTGCGCGACATGCTGGAATCGCTCACTACGGCTTCGCCCGCATGTATAGCCGTGATGACACCCGGCATGTACAACTCAGCATACTTTGAGCACGCCTATTTGGCACAACAGATGGGCGCCGAGCTGGTAGAAGGCCGGGATCTGGTTGTGAAAAATGATTGTGTGTATATGATCACCACCAAAGGCCTGCAACGCATAGACGTGCTCTACCGCCGGGTAGATGATGATTTTATCGATCCCTTGGTTTTTAGAAAGGATTCCATCTTGGGTACACCCGGCTTGTTTGAGGCCTATCGCAAAGGCAATGTGGTGTTGGTCAATGCCCCGGGCACCGGCGTAGCCGACGACAAAGCGGTGTATGCGTACATTCCACGCATTATCAAATACTACCTCGGCGAAGAAATGATTTTGCCCAATGTGCAGACCTACATTTGCGCCGAAGAAAAAGACAGGCAATATGTATTGGAACATATCGCTGACTTGGTTGTAAAACAAACTGATGCCTCGGGAGGCTACGGCATGTTGATAGGACCAACATCGACCAAAAAGGAACAGGCAGAATTTAAGGACAAAATAAAAGAAAACCCGAGAAAGTATATTGCCCAGCCCACCATCAACCTGTCGCGCGTACCCACGCTATCTGAAGGGCACATAGAGGGGAGGCATGTCGATTTGAGGCCTTATGTTTTGTATGGCAAAGAAATAAAAATAATTCCCGGGGCGCTCACACGCGTCGCATTGAAAAAAGGCTCATTGGTGGTAAACTCTTCGCAAGGCGGAGGAAGCAAAGACACCTGGGTAGTTGATGACACAATAAATTAAAAATCGTATGTTGAGCAGAGTGGCAGATACCATCTATTGGATGAACAGGTATATAGAAAGGGCAGAAAATTATGCCCGGTTTATGGATGTCAATTTTAACCTTTCGTTGGAAATGCCCCCCAATGTCTCCGAACAGTGGAGACCTTTGGTGGTTACGTCGGGCGATTGGGAACTGTATGAATCGCTCTATGAAAAAGTGGACAAGCACAAGGTGATCTACTTTCTGGGGTTCGACAAAGAAAACCCCAACTCAATATATAGCTGTATCGTGAACGCCCGCGAAAATGCCCGCACCATTAGAACGGAAATTACCAAAGAGGTATGGGAGCAAGTCAACTATTTGTATTTTCTTGTCAAAGATGGGCTGGATAAGAAACTGTGGCGGAGCAAAGACCCGAGGAACTATTTCACGGAAGTGAAAAAAGGCTGTCAGCTCTTGTATGGCATTTTCGATTCCACCATCTCACGCACCTCAGGGTGGCACTTTGGCAAGGTGGGGCAGCTTATTGAGCGGGCCGACAAAACCTCTCGTGTACTCGATGTCAAATATCACATTTTACTTTCTTCGCCGGAGGCAATAGGCTCTCCGCTCGATCTGCTGCAATGGGCGGCATTGCTCAAGTCAGTTAGTGCCTACGATATGTACCGCAAACAATATGGAAAACTCAATTCCGCCAGCATTGCCGAATTTCTGATATTGGATCGGGACTTTCCGCGCTCTATCCTCAGGTGTCTGCTGCATGCCGAACAATCGCTCAAAGCCATCTCGGGATATGACTTTAGCTATGCCAACCAGGCCGAAAAACAACTTGGCATGCTGCGATCTAACCTCGAATATGCAGATATCGACGATATTTTTAATAAAGGCTTGCATGAATACCTCGACATTTTGCAGCAAGGGCTCAACGACCTTTCGATCGCCGTGTTCAATACCTTTTTTACAGTGAAAAACGGGGTGTAGTATTTCATTTTTAAAAACTGAAGGATATTGCACCATTCATTCCAAATATTGTGAGGTGGTGTATTGGCGAATGGAATTGAGCCGACATGTAGATCAAAATGCTACATTAACCCCAAGGGTATTCTTCAAAGAAAAGAAAGTAGCAACCAAAGACTAGCTGATCAATAATGGCTGGCAAGAAGCAATTGATTCCCAGCATATATAAATATTTTATTTCTCATTGCTGGTTCATGTGCAAGCTTTAAAGCCTTGTGTACGAATGTTCATTCAAAAAAAAAGCGCCGCAAAAATAAAACAAAAACCAGGTGAAATACCAAGGAACATGATAATTGGTGTTATTCAGCAAACCCTGCCTCGGCAATGGGCGGCAGATAATACCGCACCAAGTAACGTGAGCATTTGTCTTCGCGCTTTCGTGTTTTTATAAAATCATGGTAGAACATAAAATATTTATTAGTTTCACGGGATTTTTATAAAACCAGGCTGTATCGGCTTTTAGCTTTTTTGAACCCTTGTATATGAATAATGTAAAAGCAGTATTACTAGAAAGAAAATACCTCATTCCCTTTGTGCTCATCACGGTGTTGTTTGCCCTGTGGGGTTTTGCCAACGACATCACCAATCCTATGGTGGCGGCGTTTCAAACGGTCATGGAAATCTCGACAGCCAAAGCCACGTTGGTGCAATTTGCTTTTTATGGTGGCTATGGCACCATGGCTATTCCGGCAGCATTGTTTGCCATGAAGTACTCATACAAGAAAGGAATACTGCTTGGGTTGGCCTTGTACGCTATCGGCGCCATGCTGTTTTTTCCGGCAGCGCAGTTCGAGCTTTTTGGTTTTTTTCTGGTGTCTCTGTATATACTCACCTTTGGTCTGGCGTTTTTAGAAACCATCGCCAATCCATACATCCTTTCCATGGGTCATGAGTCCACTGCCACCCGGAGGCTCAACCTGGCTCAGTCGTTCAATCCTTTGGGCTCTATTTTGGGCATGTTTGTAGCATCGAAAGTAATTCTGGCAGCGTTGGAATCCGATAAGCGTGATACCGCCGGTAAGTTGATTTTTCCAACCCTCGACGAATCGCAAAAGGCGATAATTCGCACCCATGACCTGGCGGTGATCCGCGATCCTTATGTGATCCTTGGTATGGTGGTGTTAATCATGTTTTTCGTTATCCTCGTGGCCAGGCTTCCTAAAACAGAACACAAAGAAAAGGTAGATGTAGGGGCTTCGTTTGGCAGGCTCTTTAAAAACAAAAAGTATCTGGAGGGTGTAGTAGCCCAGGTATTTTATGTAGGTGCGCAGATCATGTGCTGGACGTTCATTATTCAGTATGCAGAAAACCTGGGCCTTACCAAGTCCACAGCACAAAATTACAACATACTGGCCATGGGTATTTTTATCTTTTTTCGTT
Source organism: Cyclobacteriaceae bacterium (assembly GCA_012033595.1). Classification (GTDB taxonomy): domain Bacteria; phylum Bacteroidota; class Bacteroidia; order Cytophagales; family Cyclobacteriaceae; genus JAAUQL01. The sequence goes on from JAAUQL010000110.1 coordinate 13,403, forward strand.
TTATAAGCACGTTTTTAATGAAATATGTTAATTCTGCAAGGTTGCTGATGTTGTTTGCCATTGGAGGAATTGCGGCAACTACCGGGGTAATATTCATTGAAGGCATGGCAGGCCTCTATTGCCTTATCGCTACTTCGGCGTTTATGTCCCTCATGTTCCCTACCATTTATGGCATAGCCCTCGATGGTATTGGCGAAGATGCCAAACTTGGCGCTGCCGGGTTGGTCATGGCTATTGTCGGTGGAGCACTCATGCCGCCGTTGCAGGGTGCGATCATAGATTTGGGTAGGGTAGGCTTTTTGCCAGCAGTTAATTTTTCCTTCATTTTACCATTGTATGTTTCATTATCATAGCCATTTATGGTTTTAGGTCGTTTAAATCTTATACTTCTAAAACCCAGAGATCTCCACTATGAAGTACAAACGATATTGCAAAACCTTGAAATTGGCCGGCAATGCAGCGCTGATAGAAAAGTATAAAAAAGCCCATGAATCGGGCAAGGTATGGCCCGAAATCAGTCAGGGCATGAAAGAGGTAGGCATCATCGATATGGAAATTTACATACACGACACTTCCTTGTTTATGATCATGGACACCGTGCCGGGTTTTGACCATGACCAGGCAATGAAAACGCTTGCTACTTTGCCTCGTCAAAGCGAATGGGAAACCCGTATGGCTGAGTTTCAGCTAGCAGATCAGCAAAGTTCAGCCGGTGAAAAGTGGCAACTGATGGAACGCATCTATGAACTAGACCAGGAGAAAACCTACAGCGCCCGGGAAGGACAAAGAAAAGAGTTTGGACTAAGGTAAATCTCCCTTTTTTGTTTATGCTCCCCCGAGCTGCCTTTGGAGATCGTGTCATTGCAGGTGCCTGCCCAAATCGACTGTCCTCGTAGCAACTTCAAGCTCCAAATCCCGTCTGCTGTTTACAGGTCGGCAATTTCAAATTTATTTTTTACTCCGATGGGGGTAGGGTCATCTCAGGTTCGTATAGTTAATACGATCTGCCCAAAATAGATGAATCAAAACTACGACAAAGCGTTTATCAACAAATACCGACAAGGCCAATGCTCTGCCGAAGAGGAAGCTGCTTTTATGAAGTGGCTTTCGGAAGCTGATAATGCTGATCACGTGCAGGGATGGATGAAGCAATTGTGGAACGAAGCTGCCCAAAGACCGGGTCAGGTGCTCGGCGCCGAAGAACGCATATTGGGCAATATTCTTGCTCAGATCGCCCCTGGAGATCAATCGCTATCAAAGACCGGAAAATCTTTGAAGGTATCAGCACAGGGCTACCTCGCGTCGTACCGGCCCACCTTCATCAGGTATGCTGCCGTCATATTTCTAATTATGCTCCCATTGTCAATGTGGTTTATGTACCACAAGTCGCCTGACGAAACCGGCTTTACCATGATGGCAAAGCAGACCCACAACGGGCAACACCTTAAGTTCGGACTCGAAGATGGCACCAGGATCGTTCTTAATTCAAACAGTAAATTGGAATTTCCGGAGCATTTCGATGATACGTCGCGGGTTGTTTATTTGGTAGGAGAGGCATTTTTTAATGTAGCCAAAGATGCCAAAAGGCCATTTAAGGTAATTACCGGATCACTTTCTACCACAGCGCTGGGCACCTCATTCAATATCCACTACCACCCCGGCAAGGCAGTTTCATCTGTAGCACTGGTGAGTGGCTCGGTAATGGTGAATGTTGCGAACTTTAAAGAAGAAGGCATTTATCTGCAACCGGGCGAAATGCTGACCTTCGATTTGCTTCAAAAGCAGTATCTGCGGCAAGAATTTGATAAACTTGAGATTACCGGATGGAAAGATGGCATCATCCAATTTAAAGAAGCTGACCTCGATGAGGTGGTCACCAGCCTGGAAGAATGGTATGATGTACACATAGCATTGAGCGGAAATTTTGCCAGGGCGCAAAAGTCAACGTGGACATATACGGGAAAATTTAAAAACCAAAACCTGGAAAGCGTGCTTCTGGGGATCGGCTATGTGAAAAAGTTTGACTACGAGATAGACGGAAAGAATGTAAAAATAATTTTCAAATAAAAAATGGAACTGCCTATGAAATGAAGAGCTTCAAAAAAGAAGGTAACCGGAAAGTAGAAATATTGGCGTATAGACACTTCCCGGACTACCCAAATCAATCAATTGTTTAACAAATTAATCGACATGCAAAATTATGAAAAATGATTTACTAAGACTATTATTTATGGTCGCTAAAAGAACCTTGTATGGAATTATTGGCCTGGTAGTGAGTCTGACTACCCTGGTGGCCAACGACGGTAAAGCCCAGTATGAAAGTATCAGAGACACCCAAGTGTCTGTCAGATTGCAAAATGCTACCCTTGGCGAAGTGCTAAATGCGATAGAAGCCGAAACCACTTTCAGCTTTACCTTCGAAGAGAAGGAATTACTCAATAAAAAGGGTATAAGTATAAAGGCTAAAAATCAAGCGCTCAATCAGGTTTTGACAAAAATAGCCAAGGATGCTCATGTTGACTTTTTACAGGTGAACAACAACATTCATGTAAAGGAATCGAAGAAGCAACCTGCCGTAATAGCAGAAGAAGCCCAAAGCAGGGTTGTTTCCGGTAAGGTGATTTCTGATGAGGATAATAGCAGTTTGCCGGGCGTAAACGTAGTGGTGAAAGGCACAACCAACGGAACTGTTTCTGACATTGAAGGAAACTATACCCTGAACGTGCCTTCCGATGGAGTCACTTTAGTGTTCAGTTCAGTAGGCTATATTAGCGAAGAGGTAGCTGTGGGCAATCAAAGCATTGTCAATGTCACACTTACGCAAGATGTCACAGCCTTGTCTGAGATAGTGGTAGTGGGCTATGGCACGCAAGAAAAGGTAAATCTGACTGGTGCTGTGGGCGTTGCCAAGGGTGAAGTGCTGCAAAAAAGGCCAATAGCCAATGTGGGTGAAGGCCTGCAAGGCGTCATCCCAAACCTGAATGTGAACATTAGGAATGGTGACCCGTCTGCAGGGATAGATTTCAACATCAGGGGCTATGAGTCTATTAATGGTGGTAATCCGCTGGTGCTGGTAGATGGAGTGCCCATGGATTTTAACAAACTGAACCCCAACGACATAGAAAGTATATCCGTTCTGAAAGATGCTGCTGCAGCTGCAGTGTATGGCGCACGAGCGGCTTTTGGTGTTGTTCTGGTAACAACCAAAAAGGGCAAGTCGGAAAAAATCAATGTCTCGTTTGGTGCCGAGTTTGCCGCTGCAAAACCCATCATGTTTATTGACCCGGTCTCCGATCCCTATGATTTTGCCCTGGCCAGAAACCTGGCTACCACCCGAACAAACGGAGCCGCTGAATATGATCAACGACAACTCGATCTTTTCAAAAGGTATAGCGACAATCCAACCTTCGAAAATGCCTGGGGGGTTTATAATAACAACCTCGAATTTTACGGTTATAATGATTATCAGAACCAGATCATCACCGATTTTGCCCCTCAGCAAAAGTACGACATGAGTATCTCAGGGGCTTCCGAAAAGTCCTCCTTTTATGTTTCTTTTGGCTATTTAAACAAAGATGGCTACCTGAAAAACAAAGGTAAAAACGAGAATTTCAAGCGCTACAACATCCTGGTGAAGGGCGATTTCAAAATAAATGATTGGCTCAACATGGACAGCAGAGCCATAATTTCTTCTGAAAAAAGCGATAAACCCCATTTCTATAACTGGGACGTGAACATCAACACCACTGCACGGCAGGATCCTTTGGATGCCATCGCCTTTCCAGACTTGGAATATTACCTCACCCC